>JAJDHA010000045.1 GCA_030265965.1 Odoribacter sp. OttesenSCG-928-L07 | reverse complement strand
CCCAATTCCCCCTTTCAAGGGGGCAGGGGGATGTTCAAATAAAATAAATAATAACATAAATTTATAAACCAAAAATTTTTAAAACAATGAGAAAAATTACAAACTCAAGCAAAACACAAAACAAAAGCCGCAGGCATCCTGTGCACGTTTTTGTGATGATGTGTTTAATGATCATGCTGGGCGTTACAAACGCAACAGCGCAAACATACGGAGGTGGAAACGGTACGGAAGGTAATCCCTACCTGCTTTCTACGAAAGCGCATTTAACTACCTTTTTTACGGAAACATTTACTAATGGAAAATATAATGATAACACTATTAAGGTTTATTTTCGGATGACCGGAAATATAGATATGGAAAATACGAGTAATTATACTGCTTCGATCAATATTAATCATATAATGAAAAATGTGGTATTTGATGGAAATGGTTATACTATATACAATATAACTAATACATATGTTTCTCCTATCACGTTCACTCAAGTATATGGCACGGCATTGTTTCCTAAAATATCAGAATCATCAATAACAAACCTTACTTTAAGTGATTTTAAATTTTATTCAAATTTTGCTATTGGAGGGTTAGTAGGTTTATCTTTAGGAACCTCTCATATAGAAAATTGCCATGTCAAAACTGGTGAAATTTATGGACTTACAGAAGGTTCTATAGGTGCTATGTCACTTGGTGGGTTAGTAGGAAATGTTGACTATAACGGAAATATTACAATTAAGGACTGTTCTGTTGCAAGCGATGTTAAGATTATTTTTTGGAAAGAGTTTTCTGGTGTAAGTAACGTTGGTAGAATTGCAGGAGGATTGATTGGTGAGGTTAGTGAAAATACTAATGTTGAAATTTATGATTGTTTGGTTAGCACAGACCTGAAATCGAATGTAAATAATAATCATACCGAAATCGGTGGTCTTATAGGGAGTAACTTAGGTGAGGTAATCATGGCGCGTGTAGTTCTCCCTGCGGACAATGTTTACACTCCAAACAGGGATTTGCTTAGAGGTACTATTGTGGGCGATAACGATGGGTTAATCGCACGTTATAGTATTTATATTGCACAAAGTGGAATTGCTGTAGGAGGCGGTTCAGGAAGTTCAACAGGAAACACATCTAGTTATAGTGAATTTAATGGTATTAGCTCTATATATAATCTCTTAGAGAGGGTAAACAATACCGGTGGTCTTAAAGCTTCAGATAGCTTGGGCAATCAAAGTTGGGGTTGCAATCCTAATTACCCATATAATCCTATCTTGACGAAAACAAACTATGTTATTAGACTTATAAAAGGAACAAATATTTCTAATATGTCAAGCTCATATGGTGGTAAGGTGGATGGAAACTATTATTATACCCGTGCGAGAAATAATCTGGAAATTACTTCCTCTGCATCTCTGAATAATTCTCGGGTGCTAAAGTTTTATATTGATAATGAATTAATACATACGACTATACAAGGAGAAAATATAAAAACATATACTTATCAACCAGATAAAGATGGTACTATTAAAGTAGAAGTTATACAAATCCCTTATATTTCAGAAAAAAGTTTGAAAGGAAACTTTAATCAATGGGAAAATAAAGTAACCCTTAACTGGACCGGAAATAATCCTAATAATATATCAGGTAAATGGTATATCTATAAAAGAGAAAACAATACGTCAGGAACATGGACTCGTTATACCGGAGAAAATGTTGTAAACGGAACAAAAAATTATTCTCAAAGTATTACCATTAATGACGAAGAATGGGATAAGAAATGGGATTATACTATTTCATTTATTTCAAGTACAACAGATCCTGTGCCTGGTAGCCCATATCCTTACGATAGCGCAAATGTTGTTGTCAACACAGCTATTGATGTGCCGATTTTATCACTTCTTGCAGAAGGTTTGGCAAACGGTATAAAAATTACAGCTAGTGTGCCTACTCAATTAACAAATAGTACTGCGTTTAGTTATGCTATATCACGAAAAGCTGATGGAGGTAGCTTTGGTACGCTTATTACAGGACAAAGTTTTGATGGCACGGGCAAGATAGAATATTTTGATGAAGCCTCCGGCTCTTCATGTGTTTCCTATGTGTATCGTTTGGAAATAACAGCTTTTAATCGTACTTTCAGTGAAACCAGTAATCCTGCTAATCTAATGCTCAGCACGAATCTTACCTCATTAAAAACAACAAAAGGCGAGTATAGCAATAAGGTACGATTGGAATGGGAAACCAACAAAACAAGTACGGAGACTACTGATCGTTACAAAGTTTTCCGTAAAGTGGCAACAAACCCTGATGATGTATGGACGGAAATGGCTACAATTAATACTAATGAAATAAGCTATATTTATATCGATGACCAAACAATGCCGGGCGTTTATTATAAATACAGAGTAACTCTTTATCAAGTTTGTGACGATATACCTACCGAATTGGTATCGAAAGAAGATATTGGTTTCTCGCAATCATTGGGTGCTGTATCCGGTCGTGTTACTTACGGCTCTGGAGTGGCTGTAAAAGATGTGGCTATTTCACTTGTTCGTAACGATTTGCAAACAAATGAATCGCAGTATCATAGCCTAAGATGTTCCGGCTCAGGATTAACTTTCGATTGGTTGCCGGAAGCTACATATTACAATAACATTGTTAATGGTGACTTTACTTTTCAGTTTTGGATTAATCCGGACATAGACATGGCTCCAGAAGATATGGAAATACCAATAGCTGCGTTTGGTAACTTATTAGCTATTTATTTAATTCCTAAAGGTGAAGAATATCAAATTGCACTTTATGACTATAATAATAATTATGTAATGCATTCTTCTCAAACATACATTAAGCCTTCACGTTTTACTCATATCGCAATTGTTCATAGTGACAATAATATAATTTGTCACATAATAAATGACGAAGATCTTACTGATATTCAAATTGAGAGCACAACAATGCCTTGGCCGGCTTATAATATTACCTTAAATTCAGATGCAGGAATTAGTATGGGATACTCTTTTTCAGGTTATATAGATGAATGTCGTTTATGGTCGCGTGCATTAAGTGTAGAAGAAATAAGAAAAGATTTTAATCGTATGCTTATTGGAAGCGAGGAAAAGCTAAAAGCATATTGGACATTTGATGAAGGATTAGATGGCGATGGGAATGAAGCCGGTTATTTCTTCGATATTTCCTGCGTTGGAACAATTTTTAACCGTAATCATGGTCGCCATAATCTTACCAGCAGTACAGTGATACCTACTGCTGATCAATTGGCTCTAAAAGGATTTACCGATGCAAATGGTAATTATCAAATTCGCGGTATTCCGTTTAGCGGCACAGGTTCAAGCTACGATGTTGTACCTTCTTTAGGCGTTCATCAATTCAACCCTACAAGTCATTTACGTATTATTAGTAATAATTCATTAATGCACAACGGCGTTGATTTTACCGATATTTCTACATTTGATGTTAGTGGTACTGTTGTTTACGAAGGCGGTAATTATCCGGTTTTAGGTTGTAATTTCGAGATTGACGGCGCTATTCAAACTAATTCCGACGGCTCGGCAGTAACTAATAATGAAGACGGTTCGTTCTCTATCAAAGTACCAATTGGCGAGCATACTGTACGTGTTGTAAAAACAGGACATACTTTTGCTAATGACGGATATTTAACAATGCCCGAAGGCGGATATAATAGTAATGTATCTGGTGTTAAGTTTTTTGATCAAACACGAGTGAAACTTATCGGTCGTGTTGTTGGAGGATTAACAGACCATAATAAACCTCTTGGATTTGGCGAAACCGTAAATAATACCGGCGCTTCTACAATTACACTAACTACTGCACGTCAGGCTTATGACATTCAATCAGAATCATCAACTGAAACTTTTTATCACAATGAAGGTCAATGGAAAAAACCGGATGGCTTAGCTGATGATTCAACAACAGTAACTTATAATAAAAAGAATATTACGATTGAAATTAGTCCTATAACCGGTGAATTTGTTGCTTTAGTTTATCCTGAAGTATATAACATAGGTGAAATTACTGCTCCGGGATATATAGAGAAAATATACGACGATAACGAGTCAATCGACTTGTCGAAGTCTGCTGTTCCAAGTAATGATATGTTGAAAACCAGCGTTCGCACATGGCAAGACAGTATATTGATTCAACGTCCGGGACAAATTGATTATTACGAACCTTTTGAAAATTCAGATACAGTACGTTATAATGCAGAATGGAAAACTTACTATCAAGCAGTACCTACTTTTAAAGCTACACAACTTGTAAGTAAAACTCCTGTTCCTTATTTCGGCGAAATAGATTATCATGTTGAAGACAAAGATCAAGGTATAGATGAAGATATTACTCTTTGGAACGAAACAGACGGTTATCTGTTTGGTGATCCTGTTTATATTCAAGGAAAGAAATATACTCTTGGTTTTGAGGCTTACGAACAGTACATAAACAGGGCAGGTGATGAAGATGTTACATTCCTGTACCCTGTAAATCAAGGAACAATAACTCTCACTAATAGTATCCGTAATAATACTCCTTCAAGAATAGAATTAGATTCAATAGGAAAAGCAACTCATACCTTTGTAGCCGGTGCTCCGGATCTTACTACCGGAAAACATTCTATATTTGGTACAATTGCCATTGGCTCAGCATCTTATTACTGGGATCAAGGTCAATTACCTATGGAGGTATGGCATTTGGGCGATAAAACAACAGGCACCGACTTTATGACTGCCGGTCCTAATGAAATCACAACTATACTTCGTGATCCTCCGGGCAGTTTGAGCTCCTCGTTTATTGAAAAAGGTACTACTATTGTTACTACTGCTGTAAATGAAATTAAAGAGGGTGCAAAAGAAGCAATGAATTTAAAAACCTCCTTAGGACCAAAAATTAAATCATTCATAGGTATCGGCGGCGGTGTAATCTTAGAATCTGAAATAATAGCAGATGCAAGTATTGGTATTAATGCAGAACAAATATGGACAAGTTCGGAAGAAGCATCAACTTCTGTAACATTTACAGAACGTTTTGAAACTTCAGACGACCCATTATATGTTGGTTATATGGGTGATGTGTTCATTGGTAACTCAACCAATATTCAATATGGTTTGACAAGAGGTATTTCTATTTACAAAAATTATATTATCCCTGACCCAGATGATAGTGATGAACTTGTTAAGGCAGGTGATTATAGTATAGCCCCCTCTGTATCATTAGCTTATGGGCAAACTTTTGACACTCGATTTGCTTTCACACAAGTAGATATAGAAGGAATTATGATTCCTAAATGGCAAGATAATATGAGGATGTTACTTAAACCGGTAGGTTTTGAGGTAAATACATCTACTATATCTAGACCAACTTACGTTTCTAAACTTCCTGTTAGTGACGAGAATTTCGGAAAGCTTAATACCGATAAAGATGCATTTGGAGAAGCAGCTTCTAATGCGTTGAATTTACATGACGGACCAAGTTACAAAATTTATTTCCCCGACAATTATGATATGTCAACATTTACCATTGACTCTATTATGTGGTTCAACAACCAAATTAACGGATGGATAAGTGTATTAGCTCAAAATGAGAAAGAAAAAGTTGAAATGCTTAAAATAGGCAACTATAGTTTTGGTGGTGGAGCTGCAATTACTTTGACAGAAACTGAAACTTCTTCCAAAAAAACCACCTCCACTTTCCATTGGATGCTTAATCCTACTATTGGTTTGACTACCGGCGGTGATGTAATGGGTATCGGATTGGAATTGTCAACTACATTAGAATATGTTTATGAGGAAGATGAAACAGAAATTGAAGAAAAAATAACTTCAATTACTTCAGGTTTTGTCTTGAAAGAAGAAGGTGACAACGATCAAATATCTGTTGATTACGGAATGACAAAATCAGGAACAATAGCTTTCAAAACCATGGCAGGCCGTACCTCTTGTCCTTATGAAGATGCTTATGTTACCAAATATTATCAACCCGGACAACATGTATTGAACGAAGCTACAATGCAAATTGAAGTGCCAAAAATTGATATCAACGGTCCTAATCAAGTATTAAACGTACCCGCAAATAAAACAGCTACTTTCTTACTTGAAATGAAAAATGAATCAGAGATATCTGCTGATGTTTGGTATCAACTTATTGTTGATGAGAAAACTAATCCTCACGGCGCTGAATTAAAAATCGATGGTGGTAGCATCGGCAACGGACGTACTTTCTTGGTAAATGCAGGATCAGTATTGAATAAAACCTTAACTGTAGGAAAAGGAACTGCTGATTCTTGCTATATCGGTCTTATCCTCCGCTCCCAATGCCAACACGACCCAACCGATTTCCTCCCAGATATTGCAGATACAACTTATATCTCTGTTCGTTTCATACCCGGATGTAGCGACGTTAATATCAGCGAACCATACAATAATTGGATCGTTAACACCGAAACAGACGATAGTTTACGCATTGTTCTCGACGGTTTCCAAAGAGATTACGAAAACTTCGGATATATTAAATTAGAGTATCGTAATGTAAGTTCTCCAACATGGTCAAGTTTAATGAATTTCTATGCAGATCCAAACATACAAGAAAGCGCAGATGATGGACAACTTATTGATCCAGAAGATCAAAATATTGTATATTTTTGGAGAATGAAAAATGTGCCGGATGCTTCTTACGAGTTACGCGCAACAGCAGTTTGTGTTAATACAGATGCTAACGGTGCAATATTAAGTATTATTTCAGAATCACCATCACAAGTAATTACCGGACAAAAAGACTTAACCCGTCCGGAAGCTCTTGGTGCTCCAACACCTGTTAATGGAATTTTATCTATTGGAGACGAGATTTCCATCACCTTTAACGAAGAAATTCAAACAAGTATGTTGATAAAAGATAATTTCAGCATCTCCGGTGTATTAAATGGTTCTGAAATAAAGGATCCAACCACAGGACTTTATTTTACAGGTACAGGCTCCGCATATACCGAACTGCCTATTGCAGCAAACGGTTCTTTCAGTATTGAAACTTGGTTTAAACGTACCAACAACACAGCCGGAACATTATTCGCTTATGGTGAAGGCAATAATTTCATATCATTAAGCTTAGATGAAACCGGTCATGCTATTGTTCAAATCGGTGATTCAATTCAAACATCAATTCCTGCAATGAGCAATACAACTAATACATGGAAATATATTGGTTTGGCTTATAATCGCAGCGAAAGTACAGTTTATGTTTACGGTTTCCAAGATTCAGATCCTACTATAGCATTATTTGTCAGCAAACAGTTTGTTCCGGCAGCGCCTACATTAGGAAAACTTTATGTTGGAAATACAAACGACAACAGTAATGGTTTCAAAGGTGCAATAGCAAGAACACATTTCTATAATGTTGCACATACTGAAGCTGAGATGACATTGGTAAAAGGTCTAACAAAATCAGGTACTGAACCCAATTTAATCGGTCTTTGGGAAATGTCAGAAGCAGAAGGCTATATTGCTAAAGACAAAGCACGTTCACGCAATCTTATCGTTGATACCGATTGGTACATTTATCCTTCAGGAAAATCATTATTGCTCAACGGAACAAATCAGTATGCAGCTATTCCAAGCGAAGATTTCGGTTTCCGTTATTTCGATGATTTCACCATTGAAATGCAATTCAGAGGCACTACTCAAGGCGAAGCAACGATTCTTTCTGTCAGCAACTCTGCTTATCTCGAATTTGATTCCGACAATAAATTTGTTTTATCTGCAAGCGGAAACACACAAGTTCTTACAAGTAAAAATTTGTTAGATGGTAATTGGCATCATGTTGCACTTTCTGTAAAAAGAGGCGGTATGACAACAGCAATCATTGATGGTGTTGCTACTTCAACCTTTAGCAGTTCTATTTTCAGTGACTTGGTCGGCGGCGGATTCTATTATTTAGGTGTACATTATTTCGCAAATACAAGCACCGGATTCTTTGAATATACCAAATATTTTAATGGTAATATTGATGAGGTGCGCGTGTGGAATACTGCTTTAAGTACATCTGTTGTTAATCAAAATAGAAAATACAAATTAGTTGGTGATGAAGTTGGACTAATAACATATTACCCGTTTGAAGCTTGGGAAGAATTAACCAGCGGAATTATTACTGTAAGCGAAAATCACAAAGATGTTGTGACTCCTACCCGCGTTCTTCAAGGAGAATACGTTATGAATAATGTTGCTGCTGCAATAATTGATTATCCTGGCGTTACAAAAATCGCAAGTGAGTTGATATCTTTCGTTGCATCAAGCAATAAGATTGTTCTTACCATAGATGAAGAGTTCTACAAAATAGAAGGTACTACCTTAGAAATTTCTGTAGAAAACGTTCTCGATTTACGTGGCAACATAAGTAAAACAGCGAAATGGACAGCCTTTGTTAATCAAAATCCATTAGAATGGATAAGTGATCCTGTTGATATTGTTATGGAATACGGCGAAACTAAAACTTTCACTGCAACAATTCAAAACAGAGCAGGTGTATCAACAAGTTACTTTATCAATAATTTACCAAGTTGGTTAACAGTTAACTCACAATCAGGTACTTTGCAACCATTAGCTACCAAAGAGCTTACATTCACCATTAATAAAACTACAAATATCGGAAGTTACGAAACCTCGATAGTTTTAGAAGGTGTAAATAATGTTCAAAAGCATCTTCCTGTAACATTAAAAGTTACCGGCGAACGTCCTGATTGGGAGGTTGATTTATCTGAATTTGAACAAACGATGACCTTAGTAGGTATTGTTCATATTGAAGGAATTCCACAAGAAGATGAAGATGATTTACTTGCAGCGTTTATCGACAATAAATGCGTAGGCTTAGTATCACCACAATACGAATCAGTATTTAATTCATACTTTGTATATATGACAGTAGGCGGAAATTCCGGAGATAACGGCAAAGATGTTACATTTAAACTTTGGGATGCCAGCTCAGGAAATATTTATCCTGTTGTTTACTTAACATTAGCAAATGAACCTTTATCATTAACATTCCTTGGTGATGCTATATCCGGAACACCTGATGAACCAATTTATTTTGACGCTCTTGATGTTATTGAACAACTGATAACAATCAACAATGGATGGACATGGATATCAGCAAATGTTACAAATGAAAATCCTACATTGATCGATCAGTTTAAAACCAACACCATAGAATATGCTACTCAGTTGAAAGCAAATGACGGTAAAGTTTTAAATAATATTGGCGTAAGCTGGGTAGGTAACATTAATGAACTTACTAACGATCAAATGTATGTTGTAAAGTCTACCAGCAAAGAAGTGTTAACCGTAATAGGTAAACCTGTTAATCCGTTGGCAGTATCAATCAATCTAACTGGAACAGGATGGAGTTGGATAGGATATACTCCACAGTTTACCTTACCTGTTGCCGAAGCGCTTGCAGGAATTCCAAATCCAACAATTAACGATCAGGTTAAGAGTCAAAAAGCCTTTAGAGTTTTATCATCAAACGGTTGGGTAGGCAGTATGACAGGTATGGAACCGGGAGTCGGTTACAAATACAAATCCGGCTATACTCAAGAACAATCATTCTATTATCCTAATGTGTCAGCAGGTAAAGGAATGGATGATATGCCAAAAAGCATTTATGATTTATATTGGGAAGTTGACTATACTAAATATACCAATAGTATGACAGTAATAGCATCCTTATACAATAATGACGAAGAAATTACCTACGGAGATTATGAAATTGCAGCATTTGTCGGAGATGAATGTAGAGGAAGTATTATGATGCAATACATTGGCGGTTTCGAACATCCGTTTATGGGCTTCTTAATGATTTACGGTGATAATGGAGAAGATGTGAAATTCAAAGCTTATAATCATGCTACTGAAGAAGTTATCGACCTTGAGGAAAATCTTATTTTCTTAACAGATGCTAATCACGGTACACCTGATGAATTGTTTAGATTAACATATAGAACCGTAACAGGTATTGAAGAATATAATCAATCAGTAAGCATTTATCCTAATCCTGTATCTAATGATCTTTACATTCAAGCTAATGCAATGCCTGAGTGGATAAGAATCTATGATATTACCGGAAAACTACTTATTGTAAACGAGAACTTAGACAAGAAATCTGTCAATGTATCCTCGTTAAGCAAAGGCGTTTATTTCATCAATATTAGAGTTAAGGGAGAAACTTTCATTGAAAAATTCATTAAAGAATAATGAAAATGAGGAAGAAATATAACAAAAAGGAGCCTTCTTGGAAAGGGAGGCTCCTTGCCATTGTGGCGATAGCCGTGCTGGCGATCAGCTCATTGGCTGCTCAGGAAAACAGACTTGATTATGAGTCTGAATTTGAGCAGCTCAATAGAGGTGTAACAAATTATTGGACCCCTAACCAGAAACCTTACGATGACTTTATGCACATAACCGGTTATTTGACCATGAATGGTGAATTGCTGGAAGGCGAAGATAGATACGAATTGGGGGCTTTTATTGATGGAGATTGCAGAGGTTCATTTGTGTCTTATTGTGATCCTGGCTATCCTCAAAGTGATTATATTATTTTGATTGCTATATATGGTGCTCCAACAGATAATGGGAAAACAGTAGATTTTAAGTTATATGATCATGCAAGAAAAGTAGAGTATGATGTTAATGAAACTTGGTCGTATGTTTATGGCGAAAGTTTCAATATATTAAGTCCGTTTGAGTTTTCAGTCACAGCAGTTTTAGCGCCGGTTTATACAGTTACAATCAACAGCGGCGACAATGGTGATATAACAACCGACAAAGAACTGTACGAAGAAAATGAAACAGTTACACTTACAATTTTACCATCAGCAGGTTATGAACTTGATGATATCTTCGCTTATAAAACAGATGATACAAATACACCGGTTAGCATTGTAGGCACAACCGACACTCGTACCATTGTTATGCCGGCGTATGATATTACTGTTGAAGCAAGTTTTAAGGAACTTCCATTATCCGAAGATGCAACCTTAGCAACATTAACAGTTAGTGAAGGAGAATTGACTCCGGCATTCGACTCAAATATAACAAATTACACAGTAACTGTCGATAGAAACATCGATCAAATTACAATTACAGCTACTGCCACACATGCTAATGCTGTGGTTTCCGGCGACGGAATAAAAACACTAACACTCGGTGACAACCCATTTGAAATACTTGTTACTGCTGAAGATGGAGTAACAACAGAAAGTTACTATGTAATTGTTACACGTTTGTTATCAACAGATGCAACATTATCTTCTTTGACGGTCAGCAATGGAGGACTCAGTCCTGAATTTGTTGCTACTACTTATGAATACGATGTAACCGTTGGTTACAATATTGATGAAATCGAAATCACAGCAGTTGCTAATGATGAAAATGCAAGTATCGACGGCGATGGAATTCATTCTCTTGATGTTGGTAACAACGCTATTATTATTACTGTTACTGCCGAAGATGAAACTTATTCTGAAACTTATACAGTCAATGTTTACCGTTTATCAGACGATGCTACATTACTAAGTTTAGACGTCAACGTAGGAGAACTTGATCCTGCTTTCAATCCTGATAATTATGAATATGACGTAATTGTTGGTTACGATATAGATGAGATAAATATATTAGCTATTGCTAACCATGAAAACGCAACTATTGAAGGCGATGGTTTACAAACAGTTTCTCTTGGCGACAATAGTTTTGAGATTTTAGTAACAGCAGAAGATGATAATTATACTGAAACTTACATTATCAATGTTTACCGTCAGTCTAATAATGCTTTATTGTTAAATTTAGATGTCAATCACGGTTGGCTTGTTCCTGATTTTGATGCTACTACATTTGAATACGATGTAATTGTCGGCTACGATGTAGATGGAATTGAAATCACAGCTGATG
>JAJDHA010000044.1 GCA_030265965.1 Odoribacter sp. OttesenSCG-928-L07 | reverse complement strand
ATGAACCGGAGATGCTTAATATTGAGATGAAAGACTTTTTAGAAAACGAGAGTACAAGCGATAATTCTCAAAGCAGGATGAATATTTATTTTAGAGAACTTGGCAACAGCTCCCCTGTGCTTGTAAACCTAATCATGAAATCCATTCACAAAAGCAACGACAGACAGATAAGGCATTTAGGTTGCAAACGTTTTGGAATACAGTTTTTAGTTAAGGGCATTTATGCACATGAGGGATTATTATACTTGCATACTCAAACTAAGAACACATCAAACGTAGCCTTTAACGTTGATTTTATCCGATTTAAGATTATCGACAAAAAAGTTGCAAAACGCACCGCCATACAGGAAACCTTAGTTAATCCTGTAAGAAGCTTTAATGAACTCATTGTCATTGACGGACAAAGTACCGTAAGAACAGTATATGTCATTCCACAGTTTACAATTCCGGACGACAAGATTTTAGAAATCGAACTTGTTGAGAAAAACGGTGGTCGTCATCAGGTAATTCGGGTTGAAAACAGCGATATAATCAATGCAAAACAGATTAATGAACTTAAAATCAAATAGTATGAAAAAGTTTATTAATATTTTGATACTTGTATGCTTGGGGGTTGTGGTTAATGAAGTTTACGCGCAGCGTTATCTTCCCGGGCAACAAGGAATACAAATCACTGCAGGAATGGCAGATGGGTTACATTGGAATGACAATACTAATTTTGCGTATTACTTTGGAGTCTCTGTTGCGACATATACCAAGAACGCAAACCGCTGGGTTGTGGGAGCAGAGTACTTCCATAAGAAATATCAATACCGTGAAATCAGCATTCCTTTAGAACAATACACGGCCGAAGCCGGATATTATTTGAAGTTTTTAGCCGACAGGAAGAAAGTGTTTTTCCTATCATTAGGTTTATCCGGAATGCTTGGATATGAAAGTAGCAATCGAGGAGAAAAGTTGCTTTATGATGGAGCAACACTGCTAAATAAAGATGCTTTTATCTACGGCGGCGCTGCAACACTTGAAATGGAGTTGTTCTTATGCGACAGAATTGTATTTTTGATGAATGTACGGGAGCGATTGTTATTTGGGTCAAGTATTGGAAAGTTCCACACACAATTTGGAATTGGCTTTAAACTTATTATTAACTAAACACTTATTATCATGACAAAAAGAAAATTAATATTTATATTTTATTTGATATGGATTATTCTAGTGCTAAGTTCCTGCAACGACAAATTGGAAGTTCAGCAGAAATACCTTTTTACCGTAACAACAATGCCGGCGCAAAGTGAAATCGCCGAAGGTGAAACCGTTGAGATTAGATTCCAAATCCACAGTGAAGGACATTTTGAGGAAACGGAATACTTTATCAGGTTCTTCCAAACTGACGGTAAAGGAGTTTTAATGTTGGAAGATGGGACGGTCTTGCTGCCTAATGATTTGTATCTACTACCGAGCGACAAGTTCCGATTAAACTACACTTCTTCTTGCACTGAACAGCAGAAAATTGATGTTTATATTGAGGATAATTTTGGACAGATGGAAATGTTGGGATTTGGGTGGAGGAATGAAAAGTAGTAACTGGAATAAACATTCTTTACAGGTTATAACAACAAGACATTCATATTATCAAATCCAAGACCCAAAACCTGTACATTGATATTATCCGAGACTAATGAAGTTTGATAATAATTATCATTGGTCATTAATTTGAATTTTATATTTTTCTTTTATTTCCATTATTAATTCAGATTTCAAGATATTGTATTCAGAGTCTATCATTTCTTGCTTGTTACCCTTATATATTCTAGGCAAAAAAAGATAAAAATACTCCCAATAGCGATCTTTTCCAAAAGACTCTTGGCTAATAATATGATTGCAGGCCTTCTCTGTAAATGTGCATTCCATATTTGAGCATTTAGTCTGCTGTTCAGCTCCTTTATATGTCGAAGTGAGCTTAAATCGTCCTGTTAAATGTGGAATCTCGGAATATCTAACAATATTTTTACCTGTATTTATATATATCGGTTCGCTCTCATCATCATCAACAAGACATGGATATGCTTTCTGATTCAAAACAAGGGGTTTTAATTGATTAAAGTTAAACGACGTTTTCTTGTTTTTTTCATCAATAAAAGCAGTGACAGTTTCCGGCACAGAAGATATTAATTTCTTGTATGCATTTATTGAACTTATAGAAATATCTTTAAATGTGTCTATAAATTCAGCATATGATTTCCATAATGGGATTAATTGGTGTGAACGATGAAGCCATTCGTTTGCATAATTTTTATTATCATTTGAAAAACTATAAAATTTTTTCATCAAATAGACTAAGTCATCATCTGATGTTCGATACAATACTTCATTATATTCAATCCCATTGTGTTTAAAAGAAAGATGTTTAGGCTCAATGAGAGATTTATAGTTAAATATTTCATACAGTGATGAATTCTCAATTTTATCTTTTTCAACATCATGAGAATCCTCATAATCCACACTGCACATTAAACAAGACAATTTGGCCACAGCTTTTACAAGTACCTTATTGTCATAAACCACTTTATGGTGATTGATTATCCAATAATCTAGAAATTCTTTTACATCAACAATATTTTTCAACTCTGGTATTGCTCTTTTGTTAACACAAACAACGTATTCATTAAGCATTGAGTTTTTCTCTATTGTTATTGAAGATAGAAGTCGACTTATATCAACACTACTTGTATTTAATCCCGTTGCCCATCTATCTCTAGCAAAATAATCTAATCGGTCAGCATCAATTATGTGACCATTTAGAAGAGAAATGAAACAATTCTCAATTTGTTGTTTAACATTTAAATCATCAGGAATAATATTCGCATTATCAATAACTAAACGGCCCTCGCTATCTTTAAAATTGTCTTTTTTCAAATGTTTACATCCTGTTATCATTCTTATTGCAAGAATAGGATCTAAATCTCTATCTATAAAAGCTTGTCTGAATCCTTTCTCATGAATAACCAACCAGGCACTAGCTAACTCGTGTTCTTTTATTTTAGAAACTCTTGTTTCTAATTCTAGTTGGAATTTCTTAATTCCCGAAGATTTATATCCATAGTTATTAACTTCATCTAGGGCTATATACGACTCCGATTGCTTTATTATGTCATCAATAAGTATTGATTTTTCTCTGACATAATACTTTTCAAATGTATGAGAAAAAGGTGCATGTCCACAGTCGTGAAGTAAACATGCAATTTCAAATGTTTGATTTAAAGAGTCCCACCCATTTGGTTCATTTTTTGGTTTGCAAATATTATTTATTTCATCATAAAGTCCACGATTGTTCCATTTCAGATTATTTTTTACTTCTTGAAACATTTTTGCCCCCATGTGATAAACACCAACAGAATGTATAAATCTATCATGTCTGGCACTTGGACATAACCCTCTAAAAGAAGTTTGCTCTATTCTACGAAGTCTTTGGAATATAGGAGTGTCAATTATATCTTTAAAATAGCTGGAGTCTATATAAATATAGCCATGCACAGAATCAAGGAGTGATTTGTTTTTCGAATTCTTCATAATGAGAGAATATTTCATTACAAGCTGTTAATATATTTTCAGGTAATGAGTTATTATAAGCTTCCATCAATGATTGTATTTCACTTTTTAGAAAACTACAATCTGGTGTAGTTAACTCAATGTAAGTTGTTTTTAATTTGAATATGTCTTCATGTATGCTAGCAGCTCTTCGAAGAGAATCTCTATCCATATCAACCATTATACTGTATTCCGATCTTTTTTTTATTCCGTTGACAATCTTGTCTAACATAAAAAAAGAAATACTTGTCCTTTGGGTTTTTCCAAAATAATTCAGCAAAATAGTTTCCGTCTCAACTATATAACACATAAGTTTGTTTTTATGATCTTTTAAGCCTGCAAAAGTACAAAAAAAAACTATATGATTTAGAAAAAATTATATAGTTTTCTATTAAAAAAAGCTATTTTTTTAAGCGCAAGTTTTTTTTCTTAGCATAATTATCTTATTAACATAACATTAAGCTTCACGTAAAAATCTCCAATTATCAACTAAGACGTTGATAATGAATAGAAATAATCACATGGTTTTTTGCTACTTTTTCTCCACCTTAGCTCATGGAAAAAGTAGGACGTAAGAACGATTACGCCCTGATAAATGATTAATGGATTATGTCTTTCTCTTTTTCAGGCAATTCTACTATCGCGTAATTTTCAGCATAAACAACGCAGCTATTATCTATAATATCAAAGATTTTGAAATACATTGCTTTGTTACTTTCTGAAAAAATCGCATTACGAATAATATCACCCGACTTAAATCCTAACCTTGTTAATTCAAGGTCTAATCTTCCTATTAGTCTGATTGTTGTCATAACAATAAATTTTTAATCTTCTAAAATAAATTCATCTTCATAAACTTCAATTTCCAATCCACTTCCGCAGATGCGGACAAGCCATTTGTAGCCTATCCGCTCAATCAATTCAATGTTTCTGTAACCTTTGTAAGGTGTTATTAATGTTGCTGTACCCATTTTCTGTTTTTGTTGTTATTTAATTTGTTTAATACCTTTAATCTCTTTTTTAGGATGAACGGAAAAATTCCATTCTACAATTTCATTTGGCAATGTAGAATGAATATCTCCGCCTATAACCAATCCGCAATGTTTTTCTATATATGCCCTTGCTTGTTCTTTGTCTTGAGCCTTAACCTCAAAAATACCTTCAAAAATGAATTTTGTTTTTACTTGAAATATTTTAATATCTTTATTCATAAGTTTTTTGTTTTTAAATTAGTAGAATAATAAAAATAAGAAATAATACAACGAAAAGAAAAACGGTTATCAGATAATAAAAAATCAAAAGGGATATTCGCAATAAAAATTTGATAATGTAGAATATTATTATAAATAATATTACAACACCTACGTTACTAGGTAGATAATAAATTGTAATTGCGAATAACCCTAATCGAAATAGTAATCTATATAAACCGTTTCTTTTCATTTATGTTATTTATTAACTAATCCGAAAAACAAAACCATTTTCAAACCAACAGTCACCAAGAAAAAGGTCATAGGCAAATTTTTCATAGTCGAAATAATCTAAGGCTAATTGTGGTAGATTGTAACACTCTTCAATAATAGAATATGCGTAATCTTCCTCATCTTTATATTTGCCTTGAAAATCATCCCTAAAAGATGCTATTAGTTCGTTTATGTCATTTGTATGTAGGTTATGAGTTCCATTATTGCACCAAATCAAAAAAGGTTCTTGTTCGTCAGGGCTTAAATCGTTTAATGTATCCTTTATATCAAAGAATTTATCCGACAACCAACTTTCACAGATTAAATCTTCCGGAATATTTGTCCATGCTTGAAACATAAATTCAGGGTCGTCATCATCGTTGTGAAATTCCGCACAGGCTCTAATAAATTCATCTTTGTTTGAAAATTCTGAAAGTTCAAACCATTTACCATAATTGGAATAATTGTTGTATTTGGCGTATGTGCCTACATAAACTCTTGCTTCGTTTAAATCTATTGCATTCATAATTAAATTGTTTTTTTGATTAATGCGGATTCTTGAGGTGAGGGGGTTAAGTTTCATATGTTTTTTCCTGTTTCTCATAAAATCCGACTTTTTTTTTAATGCGTCTTTCTGTCGGCTCGGTTGTTTTCGTTTCATATATGCAGAAAAGTATAGGTTATAGGGTTGTCAAGTTTTTGTAAAAAATACTACCCAAAGGTGTGGAGATTTTTCACACAAACCATAAGGCTCGAACTTGACAATTCGTAAAAACCGTAACTACTTTTGCATATTGAAATGGAAACAGAACCGCGACAATTAACCGCAATAGAGGAGAGTTTTTATGATGAGAGAAATAGGAGAAAACCTTTAATTCATTTCGACTAAAAAAAGGGCTACAATCGCCCTTCACTTGCAAAACTATAGTAATCTTCATCAGTCATAATAATATGATCTAAAAAGGTTATGTCCAAGAGTTTACATGCTGACTTAATATTTTCGGTTAATGTCATATCTTGCATACTCGGCCTTGAATTAGAAGAAGGATGATTATGAGATAAGATGATGCCGGAAGCATGTACTTTTAAGGCAGTTTGCATAATTATTTTTACATCTACGATGGTACTTGCAACTCCGCATTTGGAAATATTTGAAATTCCCAATACTTTATTTGAACGATTTAGATAAATAACATACGATTCTTCATGATGTTGCATACATTCTTCAAAAGCAACTTTGAAAATTTTTATTACATCTTCAGAGCATTTAATTTGAAAACGCTCTGATGTTTTAACTGTATCTTTATATGATACTTTAATTTCCGGAATTTTAAAATAATCTATTTTCATAATAAGCAAAATTTAATTGTGATACATTAATTTTTTGCTTTTACGTAAACAGGAAATGTACTCACTTCATGCAAGGTTTTCGATAAGAATACTACCCGAAGGTGTGGAGATTGTTGTCAGAAACACTTCAGTGCATGACCTTGCTAATTGTGAGTAATTTCCTGTAATTTTGCGGAAAAATTTATGGAGAAACGCTCAATATTCTATAAGATAGCTTTTTAATATATTTACAAACTTCAAGTTTCATCATTTTGGACATTAAAACCTATACGTTTTCGTGGCTTATTCTCCAACTCCTTCTGGGTGGCAAGTTCAGTCAATGCCTGATAAATCTCACTAAACTGAATATTTGTTTCAATCATAAACTCTTCCAACTTACGATTTAGGTCAGCATAACCTAAAGCATATTGACGTAATACTAAGAAAGCCCTCATAATTGAGATATTAATCTCAATAGCCTTTTCACTCCTTAACACTGAGGAAAGCATCGCCACTCCGAACTCTGTGAATGCAAGTGGTGTTGAAGGACTGAATTTTGCTGTTTGCGGGAGGTTATCACAAATTGTGATAACCTCTCGCCACTCGTCTTTAGTAAGTTCAAACATAAAGTCGGCAGGGAAACGTTCAATATTACGCTTTACCGCTTGCTTTAATGCTCTTGTCTCTACTCCATATAATTCTGCTAGAGAGAAGTCGAACATAACTCGTTGTCCTCTGACTACGAAAATCTTGTTTTCAATAATTTGTAATTCCATAATAATATTTTTATTGATTAATAACTAATTTTGTTTCAATCCCTTTCAACTTCTCCGCCAAAACCGCCATATCATTACTAATCTTATTATCAGTAATCCTTGCATAAATCTGCGTGGTCTTTAGGTTAGTATGTCCCAACATTTTGGAAACTGTTTCAATTGGAACTCCTTTTGCCAAGGTAACTGTCGTGGCAAAAGTATGACGTGCAAGATGAAATGTTAGATTTTTATCTATACCACACACATCTGCTATTTCTTTCAAATAAGCATTCATCTTTTGATTACTTGATATTGGCAATATCATTTCATTTGGAAGTGTTCCTTCATATTTTTTCAATATTTGTTTTGGAACATCCAATAAGGGTATATTTGAACACACATTTGTTTTTTGTCTTTTGGTCATAATCCACAAATTGCCGTCGAATGACGTGCGAATATGTCTTACACGTAGATTCTTGACATCAATGTAAGATAACCCTGTAAAACAAGAAAAAATGAATATATCACGCACTTGTTCCAGTCGTTTAATAGAAAAATGTTTGCTCATAATTATTTCTATTTCTTCTTGAGTGAGATAACCTCTGTCAACTTTTTCAAGTTTGCATTTATAATTTGCAAAAGGATCATGCTGAATTAAGCCGTTGTTGCGAGCAATAATGATTATTCGTTTAAAAAATTGGATAAACTTCACTGTTGTATTATGGCAACATTTACCGGTAGTCATAAGGTACGTTTCGAAATCAGTAATGAACATATTATTAATTGACCTTAAAGCAATATCTGTCATATTGTATTTTGACTTTATAAAATTTGAAAGATGCTTACGAGTAACTTCATATTTTAGGTATGTTGCTCTTGATTTTGAAATTCCAACAAGTAATTTTACATCATCATTATGTTTTTGAAAAAGGTTAAGCAAAGTTTCGTGTTTTTCGGAATGTCCTAAAAACTCTGACTTCAACTTTTCCGCGGTTACCTGTTCCTGTCTTTGCATGTTATGATAGATATCATGTAAACATGCTCGAATGTCATCTAAGACATAATTTGTCTTAGTAATGTCGGCGGAACGTCCAAATGCACGTCCTGTCTTAGAATCCCAATTCTTTTCTTTAACTTCAGCTTTTGTATTAAACCTTGCTTGTTCTCCATCAATGGTAATTCTGCACATAATTGGGTAATTACCATTAGCTTTTTGTTTGTCTTTTTTTACGTAAAAAAGAACTTTAAATGTACTTTTCATAACTTACTTTTTTAATTATAAAATTATTTTAATTATTTGAAAGTAAGTTCCATATGGTGCGGCCAAATTCCGACAACTAACCGCCAATTTCGGACAACTGTACCCCTTTGTACTAATTTTCTGTCAGGGGGTACACTTTAGGTTACGAAAAGTGTCTTTTACCGTCTTTTTCCTGCCTTTTTTCTCAGCCAAACACAAACAAAAAAACCTACAAACTGTTGAATTTGTAGGTTTTGTCTGATTTATGTCTTATAACGACTTTTATTTCCAGCGGAGAGACAGGGATTCGAACCCTGGGTTCCGTTTTGCAGAACACACGCTTTCCAAGCGTGCACCTTAAGCCACTCGGTCATCTCTCCAATGTGAAATTTTGCTCGTTTTTTCTTATTAGAATGTGGCAAATTTTCAGGTTGCGAAGATACAACTTTTTGTGAAATTATTATATCCCGAATAACTTTTTTACATTTGCATTGGTAACTTCCGACAAATGCTCCATTGAAACGCCTTTTGTTTCAGAAACTTTTTCAGCAATCAATAAAATATTTCTACTGTCGTTTCTTTTGCCTCTAAACGGAACCGGCGATAAATACGGCGAATCGGTCTCCAACAAAATACTTTCTATATTGACGTCTTGTAATAATTCCGGCAAAGAAGAATTTTTGTAGGTGACAACTCCTCCAATACCTAAATAAAAACCTAAATCTAAAACTCGTTTTGTTTGTTCTTTACTGCCGGGCCAACAATGAAAAACACCCCTTAAATCAGAGTATTTCTTATCTCTAATTATATTGATAATATGATCTTCCGATTTTCTACTATGAATAATAATCGGCAATTTTAATTCTAACGCCCAATCGAATTGTTTACGCAAAACCTCAACCTGTTGCTCAAAATATGTTTTCTCCCAATATAAATCTAAGCCTATCTCACCAATTGCAATGTATTTATCCTTGTTCAAAAACAATTCTTCTTCAATCGCTTGTAATTGCTCTTTATAATCCTCTTTTACAGATGTAGGATGTAAACCCATCGCACCAAAACAATATTCAGGATAATCACACAAAGTTGATTTTAATTGATGTATTGAATCTTTATCTATATTGGGCAAAATCATTTTAATGATTCCGGCATCAACAATATTCTTTATCATCTCTGCTCTATCATCATCAAAATCTTCAATAAAAATATGTGAGTGAGTATCTGTAAATGTTATCATTTTATTCTTTGTAAAATTATATTTCTTATTGCTGAAATCTGCTCGTCAGAATATTTTCCGCATTCAAAATGTTTGCGCGGACATTTTTTCTTTCCGAATTTACCACAAGGTCGGCATTTTAAATCTTTTCGTTCTATTAAAAGATTTACTCCCTTGAAATCATCGGGAAAATATGGAGATACACCTAATTCGGGTGTAGTACTTGCCCATAATGATATCAGATTCTTTTTTAAAGCTGCAGCTATATGCATCATGCCTGTATCACCGGCCAAAACCAATTCTGAGTTTTTAATTATTAATGCAGATTGTTGCAAATCAAGTTGTCCGGCATAATTAAAAACATTGTCACATAATGAAGCAATCTTCTCCCCTACTTCTTTTTCTTTATTGCCTCCAATTAATACAACCGGGAACAAATCGTTAATCTTTTTTATTATTTTGATAATATATTCCTCAGGAATAGTTTTGGTAAAATGTTGAGTTCCAACAGCAAAAGCTATGTACTTTTCCGGAAATGAAATATTCTCAGGTAATTTAGTTTGATCTGACAAATAAAGGTCCAAGCCCAATCCGTCAGTTTTTATTTTAAATCGTTTTGCAGTATCTAAACATCTTGTTACAAAGTGTTTATCCGACATTAAATTAATTTTAAAAAAGGTGTAAATCCATTTTTTTAAATTTAATTTATTTAAATTTTTTGAAGGAAGTCTTAATTTTAACTTTAAGTATAAGGATCTTATATTGTTATGAAGATCAATTACATAATCATAATTTTCTTTTTTTAATAATTTGATTATTTCCTTTAAATCTCCATCGAAGGGAATTAGTTTAGTAATATTAGGATTATTTTCTAAAAGTTGAATGTTTTGTTTTTTTGTAAGATAATGCACTTCGTGTGAAGTTTGTTGCGCGAGACAACGCACGACAGGACTTGTAAGAACAATATCTCCAATAGAGCTTAATCTGATAATTAATATTTTCATTTTTAATTATCTACAAAGCATTATGAATACGTAATAAAGTCTGCAACAAGTTTTCCAGTTTATTTAACGGCAGCATATTTTTCCCATCTGAGAGTGCCTTAGCCGGATCGGGATGAGTTTCGATAAATATTCCATTTGCGCCGACAGCTATTCCTGCTTTTGCAATGGTTTCTATAAATTGCGGCGCTCCTCCGGTAACTCCTTCCAAAGTATTTGGCTGTTGCAAAGAATGTGTTACATCAAGAACTACCGGGTATCCGGCAGTTTGCATTATCGGTATAGATCTCATATCAACAACTAAATCGCCATAACCAAAAGTAGTTCCTCTTTCTGTAAGCATAATATTTTTGTTGCCTGTAGATTCTATTTTCTCAACAGCAAACTTCATTGACTCCGGCGATAGAAACTGACCTTTTTTTACATTAACTGTTTTTTGAGTTTTTCCTGCCGCAAGCAACAACTCAGTTTGGCGACATAAAAATGCGGGAATTTGCAAAACATCAACATATTCTGCAACAACATCAACTTCTGTAATATTATGTACATCAGTAGTAACCAACAATCCGAGTTCGTCTTTAATTTTTTTAATTACGTTTAGCGCTTTTTCATCGCCAATTCCTTGAAAAGAATTTAATTTAGATCTGTTTGCTTTACGATATGAAGCTTTAAATATGAATGGGATTCCGAGCCGAGAAGTTATTTCATATATCTTCTTTGCGATTTCATAAGGTGAATTTTCATCCTCAACGACGCAGGGTCCGGCGATTAAAAAAAAGGGTTCTTTCATGGTTTCAGTTTTCGGTTTTATTCTACTTTAACAGATTTAATATTTCCTGTTTCAGGATCTACAGTTATCTGTCTGTATTTTTGAATATCCAAAGAAATAGTATTTCCAAGTTGTGGTAGCGCGAACACACCGCCCGTCAGCACTTTGTCGCCAAATTTTATTGAAACATCTGCGACAACAGGCACTCTGTAACGAATTCCTCTGCTGTCTTCCGGTGCTTGTATTTTCAAGATATCTGCATGAGGCGCAACATTAATCG
Source organism: Odoribacter sp. OttesenSCG-928-L07 (assembly GCA_030265965.1). Lineage (GTDB taxonomy): Bacteria > Bacteroidota > Bacteroidia > Bacteroidales > BM520 > RGIG7150. The sequence goes on along the minus strand of JAJDHA010000044.1, from coordinate 764 downwards.
TTAATTGTCCACTACCTTGACGAGATCCGCTACATATTCCGGAATCTTTAGAAAAGCATAAGATATTTACATCTTTATTCAGATTATTAACATCAGGAGTATAAACAAAACAATGCCTATAATATTTTTCATTTGTATATCCGCGGAATAAACTCAGATAGGCATTTTCTATTTCTAACAATCTATTATCCATGTATTTAATACTTGCAGCTTCATAAGGCGTTTCTTGGTATCCAGTCAACAATTCAAATCTGCTGTGTCTCACTTCCATTAATTTTTCCACAGCTTCTTCAGCCTTTTCTTCCAAAGTAAGATCTTGGGTTTTAGAATTATATAACTCCATTTTATAGAAAGAAGTGTCAAAGCTCACAATCCTTATCGCTGTATCAATAGTTTTAAATTGTGAAGAAACGGCTGAAAAAGTATTAAAGGAAGGCATTTCCTTAGAATTAGTCATATTTCCAAAATTCAAATCAGCAAAATCAGCTGTAATATCTTTTTCGTTAGTTAGTCCGCAGAATATCCCCAAATTATTCATTAACAAGAATATATCTTTTTCGACTTTTCCGGGATCAGGAGCTTTAAGTGTAAATTTTGCTTCGTTGTCAGGTTCACTAAAAGGATGGATAGCAACGCTCTCGATATTAAAAGATTTTTGTTGTGATTTAATTGCGTCATCAATTCCCAAAAGCGAGGAAGCAAATTTTGAATAAGGACCCGGAAAGTTTTGTTTTTCGGAATAAATTACTTCTATAACAAAGGAT
>JAJDHA010000043.1 GCA_030265965.1 Odoribacter sp. OttesenSCG-928-L07 | reverse complement strand
AAACTGTTTTCTTGTTTTCATTTCAATTCTTTTTTTAATTCGACAATTTTCTTCTTCCGATGATAGATTCGGCAGCGATTAATCCTGCTGCTGTCAATGATAAGAAATAAATGACATCTCTTGTGTCGATTACTCCTCTTGCAAATGATTCGAAATGAGCTCCTGTGCTTAAGAAATTAAATAAATTTCCGAAGAAACCATTAAGGCTTTGAGCTAATATTCCCGAAACAAAATGGAAGAAAATACCAAAGCATAATGCGAGTAAAACAGCAACAATCTGATTTTTAGATATGCTACTGGCGAAAATTCCTATGCCGATGTATGCACTGCTCATTAATATTAATCCGACATAACCTGAAATTACTGCGCCATGGTCGATGTTACCAATGTTTGCTACAGTAATATAATAAGGTAATGTTAATAATAATGCAATACAAATAAGTATCAATGCTGATAAGTATTTGCTGAAAACTACTTGCCAATCGTTGACAGGTTTTGTTAGAAGCAACTCTATTGTACCCGATCTGTTTTCTTCTGCAAATGAACGCATTGTTATTAATGGTATGAAGAAGAATAGCGACCAATAACAGATTGAGAAGAAAGCATTTAAGTTAGTTTGTCCTTGGAAAAATATATCAGCGCCGGATGGTAGCCAGGTGAAAAAACCAGTAAATCCAAGAAAAATAACTATCAATATATAAGCTATTAAAGAATCAAAAAATGATTTTAATTCCTTATGTGTTAATATCCATGTTTTGTTCATAATAATCTCGTTTTTAATTACTTGTTAACTCGCGGAAAATATCTTCTAATTTAGTTTCAATACCCGTCATTTCGGTTAATACCCAATTATTTTTTACGCAAGTATAGAATATCTCGCGTTTGGATGAACAATCTTTGTTAGAATGAATTTCAAAAGTGTTCTCTTTATCTTTAACAACATCAACAGAATAAACCGTTGGCAACTCCATTAATATTCTATGAATTTCGTTGATGTCACCGTCTTCGATTTTCACAGTGAGGATCTCGGCATCGTGGGCGCGGTTTCTTAACTCGCTCGGACTGCCATCGGCAACAATTTTACCTTTGTTGATGATGAGAATTCTATCACAAGTAGCTTCAACTTCGGCGAGGATGTGAGAGCTGAGAATAACAGTTTTCTCTTTTCCAATTCTTCTTATTAAATCACGGATTTCCATAATTTGATTAGGGTCCAATCCCGATGTCGGTTCGTCCAAAATCAAAACTTCCGGATCGTGAATCAAAGCTTGCGCCAATCCTACACGTTGTTTGTAGCCCTTAGAAAGCTCATTGATGTTTTTGTGTTTCTCACGTTCCAAACCGCAAATATCAATCATTTCCAACAATCTGTTTTCCAAAACATTTTTTTTAACGCCTTGAAGTAATGCAGAATAACGCAAATAATCAATAACAGCCATGTCTTGGTAAAGCGGATTGCTTTCAGGAAGATAACCGATTAGCGGCTTAACTTTTTCCGGTTCTTTTGTAACGGAGTAATTACCTATTGTAACATCGCCCGAGTTTGGGGCGAAGTAAGTGGTAATAATTTTCATGGTTGTAGTTTTACCGGCTCCGTTGGGTCCTAAGAATCCGAGTACCTCTCCGGTTTTAACCTTAAAAGAAATATTATCGACAGCTTTTTGTGTGCCGTATTTCTTTGTTAAATTAGTAATTTCTATATCCATGCTTCATCTGATTTTAAATTTTCGGAAGCAAAAATAAATAAAATGATGAAGATGAAAAAGAGCTTAACATTATTTAACGTCCAGAGCATCACGCAATCCGTTGCCCAGAAGCATAAATGCTAACACCATCAAAACGATAGCGATTCCTGGAAGTAGTGAGAGGTAAGCATCTCCGAGTATCAGGTATGCGTAGCTTTCTTTTATCATTGTTCCCCATGATGCCATTGGCGGTTGAACACCGATTCCGAGAAAACTTAATCCGGCTTCCAACAATATTGCGCTGGCAAAATTACTGGCGGAAATTACTAACAGCGGACTGACAATGTTTGGTAAAATGTGTTTCGTTATTATTCTTGTTGAACTAAATCCTAAAGTTTTAGCACCATCAACATATTCTTGTTCTTTAATCGAAATAACTTGTCCGCGCACAAGTCGGGCAACATCAACCCATAAACTTAACCCTACCGCCACAAACACTTGCCAGAATCCTCTTCCCAAAGCAAAACTAATTGCAATGACCAACAAAACGGAAGGAATCGACCATACAACATTGATCAGCCACATAATAAATTTATCAGTTTTTCCTCGAAAATATCCGGCAATTGCACCCAAGAATACACCGATTACTAAAGACAGTATTACGGCGATAATCCCAATAGATAAACTTACACGAGTTCCTAAAATCAATCGACTAAACACATCTCTGCCGAATTTGTCTGTTCCGAAAATATATCTTTTCCTTTGAATTTTATAATTTGATGAAGTTGTAAATCCTTCATCACCATCATAAGATACGTAAAATAAAGTATCATTTGATTTGTTGTATTCGCTTAAGGGAATGTGAATTACGGAATCGATTGTGAGCATATCGACTTTAAATCCCGGTTTTTTTATTGCGATTTCAATATTTTGAGTGTTTGCGTTTTTAGATTTGTCGGGAATGATTTGATACGCAAAAATGGAAATAATTATACATAACAAAATATAGAAAGCCGAAACAACAGTTAACTTGTTCTTCCATAATTTATTTAGAATCCGTTTGTTTGGCTCGCTTAATTTCAATTCGTATATTTGAAAAATTATTGTTGCAAATATACCTCAATAATTATTAAATCAGGGAAAAATATTGAGAAATCAGTTGAGAAGTTTAAATAATGATATAGCAGTTAGAATAAACATGTTGGGTTAAAATAGAATAAGAATGGATTTAATATTTTGTTAAAATTCCGTCAATCAGATATTGTTCAATTCGGTGTAATGCAATAAGTTGGGTAGTTGCAATGAAATATAACAACATGTTTTGTTAATTTTTGATAAATTATTATGACAATTATTGCTTTATCGCATTAATCATTACAAAAGGGCTGAAAGCCTGATTTATAATTCAGCCCAACGCAAAGCATTGGGTATATAAAATTACAAAACCAGCAACAAAAGGGCTGAAAGCCCATAATAATTCAGCCCAATGCAAAGCATTGGGTATTTAAAACGATTAAAAAATAAAAAACATGTCGCAGGCATTATCGAAATTATTTGTTCATATCGTTTACCATATCAAAACAACATCAGTAAAAATAAGATATGAAGACAAAAAAGATTTATACGCCTATATTGGTTCAATAATCAAAAACCATGAATGTATTCCAATTATTATTAACGGCACAGAAAACCACATTCACATTCTTTGCGTAATGTCAAAGAATATATCCTTAGCAAAATTGGTTGAAGTGATAAAAAGTCATAGTAGCAAATGGATAAAAACAATTAATCCTTATTATAATAAGTTTGCTTGGCAAGGTGGTTACGGAGGATTTTCTGTAAGTTCTTCACTGCATGATAAAACCAAAAATTATATTAAGAATCAGGAAGAACATCATAAAAAAACAACATTTCAGCAAGAATATCGAATATTTTTAAATGAATATGGTATTGAATTCGACGAAGGGTATGTTTGGCGAGATTAATACAGGCTTTCAGCCCTTTTGTCGTTTTACATATAAATTTCATATTTCCAAGGCGTTGCCATTGGGCTGAATTATAACGGGCTTTCAGCCCTTTTGTTTTTTACATATAAATCACGCATTCCCAACGCTTCGCATTAGACAGAATTATTATGGGCTTTCAGCCTTAGTTTATTATAATGTTATAGCAACCTTTGTAATTAGCATGTTAAACAAATTTTACCTCTGGTTCCACAAAAACAATATCGAATATTAAAATTTATTTTAACTTTGCAATCAAAACTAATAATATTAACATGAAGAAAAAAGATTTCATTTTTATCCTTGTAACAATAATAATCTTACTTCCGTTTTTTGTTTTCCCTAAAGTGTATGAGTGTTATGAAACTCTGAATAGAGAACACGGAATGATAATGAGTTTTATCAAATTTGCCATTTTATCTACTGCAGGAGAAGCTATCGGATTACGACTTTCGAAAGGTGTATATAATTATAAAGGTTTCGGATTAATTCCGCGCGCCTTGGTTTGGGGAGTATTTGGAATGGGGATAAAAATGGCAATGACGATATTTTCTGCCGGAACACCTGTGTTCTTGGAATATCTTGGAGTTAATGGCTCTATTCTTGCGTTAGCCGGTTCCCTTACATGGAAAAAAGTTTTTGTAGCTTTCTGTGTATCAACAACAATGAACTGTATTTTTGCTCCGGTATTTATGACACTTCACAAAATTTCCGATACACATATTTTAAATACCGGCGGAACTCTTAAAGGTTTCTTTTCACCGATTCATTTCGGCGAAATATCGCAAAATTTGAATTGGAAAGTGCAATGGAATTTTGTCTTTGGCAAAACAATACCATTTTTCTGGATTCCGGCACATACAATAACATTCATTCTGCCACAAGAATGGCAAGTCTTATTTGCAGCACTGCTCGGTGTGGCACTTGGAGTGATTTTGTCTGTTGCAAGTCGAAAGAAATAAGCGCCCTAAATCCCCTAAAGGGGACTTGGTAAGCCGATGATTGTTGCGTTATTGTGAAAAAATTGCGAATGTAGTGAAGTAGCGGACGTAACAACCCAATATAGTTAATGGTATAAATTAATAATTATGACAATATCTGCAGAACTGAAACTCCAAAAGTCTCCTTTAGGGGAGTTAGGGGCAAAAAAATATGTTAATCCTGCAAATTCTGTCATTCTGTCTATCGAATATTTAAATTTTTATGATTATGAGAAAAATATTTTTTATTCTAATGATTTTAGCGCCGATATTTTCATTCGGTCAATCTAAAAATGGTTATGTAAAAGAAAAAGAAGGCAATCAAACTTTTGGTGGTAATTATATTAACGGTAAAAAAGAAGGTTGCTGGGTGCATTACAATGAAAAAGATTTGTTACGCGGAATTACCGAATACAAAAATGATAAGAAAAACGGTGTTTCCGTAAGTCTTAATATGCACGGTACTCTTGAAACGGAAGAGCATTATAAAGATGATGTTTATCATGGTGAAGTTAGAAAATACCTGAGAGGTAATTATTTGAGTGAAGTTACTACCTATAATATGGGCGTAAAAGATGGTCCATATAAAAGGTATTATGCTGATAAACCTGGTGTAATAATGGAAGAGGCAAATTATGTCAACGGTAATAAAGATGGTGTAAATAAATGGTACACAAATACCGGAAAAGCTCTTGCAGAATATAATTACAAAAACGGAAAATTTCATGGTAAGAATATTCAATATTACGAAAATGGCAACAAAATGTCGGAAGAAGAATATAATAATGATATTCCGGTTGGAGCTTATAAGGAATATTTTGAAAATGGCATTACTGTTAAATTAACAGGAGAGTATAATAGTGCAGGTAAACGTCATGGCGACTGGATTGAATATGACAAAAACGGCAAAGTAGTTAGTACAAAAAAATACGTTAACGGAGAATTAAAATAAATTTATGAGCAAGAAATATCTGATTAAGAATCCTTTTAATGATATTCCTAATTATTCATGTTTTGGTTGTGCTTCAGCCAATGAACACGGATTAAGAATGACTTTTTATGAAGAGGGCGATTATATGATTTCCGTTTGGGAACCACAATATCACTTCTGTGGGTATAATGATATTTTACACGGCGGCATCCAAGCAACTTTGTGCGATGAGATTGCCAGCTGGACTGTTTATGTTAAACGCAATTGTTCAGGAGTTACATCCCGACTCACGATGAAATATCGTAAACCCGTTCTTGTGGCAAAAGGAAATATTACCCTTAAATCGAAAATTACAGATATCAAACGCGACAAGTTCGTCACCATCGAAGTTAAGCTCTATGATGGCGAAGGAGAGCTTTGTGCAGAAGGCGAAACAATATTCTGGATGTTCTCAAAAGAAGAATCCGTTGAGAAATATGGATTTCCGGAAGGTGGGATGGAGAGAGTTGAGAGTTGCCCCTAAATCCCCTAAAGGGGACTTTGCCGTTTTCATCACATTACCACATCATCACATCAACAAATCATCCTTTGTTTTTCATTATATCAATAATCGTCTTATCAGTTTCGTCCATTCCTTGTGAGGCGATTATTCCTATATTTCTGATGGTTTTTTCGATATCTTCTTCGATGATTCCGTCGTTGCTGGTGATTATTCCGTTCATGGAGAGTAGTGCTGCTTGCACTGCTGCCGATACTCCGGAGTAAACTTTTAGAGCGCAACCTTTTTTGGCGCCGTCGCACATCATTCCTGTTAAGTTGGAAGCCATAGTTTTAATTGTATTGACAACCTTGTCGTAGTCGCCGCCCATTAAGTAGGTTATAGCACATGATGCGCCGGTGCCGGCAATTAAGATTCCGCAAAGCGCTGAAAGATGTCCTACAAAATGATGAATATGACGGGCAACTAAATTGCTCAAAGCCAAAGCTCTTGCGAGTTGCTCTTGCGAAGAACCAAATTTGTCGGCGGCTGCAAGCACAGGCAAATAAACAGTAATTCCTTGATTGCCGCTTCCGGAGTTTGTCATTACGGGCTTCGGGCATCCGTCCATTCTTGCATCGGATGCAGCTGTAGCCATAATCACCGCTTGATTTAGCAACGAATCATCAATCAAACCTTCTTCAATATTCTTCTTTAATGTTTTTCCTATTTGCAGTCCATATTCACTTTTTAATCCTTCTGTAGAAATTGCTCTGTTCATCTCTGCGCCTGATAACACAAAATCAATTTCTTCGACATCTATCTCATTAATAAACTGCCATATACGTTTAATAGAAAGCTCGTCGTGAACTTTGTTTGATGCTTCGGTTTTTGAATTGGACTTAGAAAGTAGAATTTCATCATTCTTAATAATTCTCACAATATTTGTGTGAGTGCCCATAATCTCAACTATCACAATATCATTCATTAATGTGCAAGATGCTTTGGCGTACAAAATATCCGGTGCATCAGGATTTAGAGTTATGTGAACTTTGTTGTTTGCAAGCATTGTTTTTGCTTGCTCAAGATTACCGTTTTTATTTACATCTTTGAGAACTTCGAGTCCGTATTCCGTTTTTCCGCAAATAGCGCCTAAGGCGGCAGCTATGGGTAATCCTGTCATTCCTGTTCCGGGAATACCAACGCCCATTCCGTTTTTCAGAATATTCCCGCTGACTTCAACGGTAATATTGCTTGGAGTTCCATCAAGTATTTCAGCGCATTTTGCACAAGCGTAAGCGCAAGCAATAGGTTCGGTACAACCTAAGGCTGGAACAACTTCTTGTCGTAATATTTGAATTATTTGTGAGTTGGAAATCATGAAAATAAATTTGTTTGTTGTTGGTTTGATACTGTCAAACCATTTGATTTTTCTATGTTTTTGTTTTGAAATTTTACTTCAAGGATTCTTTGTATGCGTTCCAATCAAAATCTTTCAAACGAGAAACACCTGAGTCGAAGGCAGCTTTCGCAACAGCAAAAGCAACATATTCTTTTAATCTCGGATCAAAAGGAGTTGGAATAATATAATCTTTTCCGAAAGATAACTCTTTCTTGTCGTAAGCGTCGAGAACAGATTGAGGAACAGGTTGTTTTGCGAGTTCTGCCAAAGCTCGGCACGCAGCAAGTTTCATTTCTTCATTAATTGCTTTTGCTCTAACATCTAATGCGCCTCTGAAAATGAAAGGAAATCCTAAAACATTATTTACCTGATTGGCATAATCGGAGCGACCTGTTGCCATAATTATATCTTGACGTACTTTGTAAGCTTCTTCGGGAAGAATTTCGGGAGTTGGATTTGCCAATGCAAAAACAATTGGATTATCGTTCATGCTTTTCAAATACTCAGGTTTCAAAGCACCCTTTACAGAAAGTCCGAGAAACATGTCGGCGCCTTTCATAGCATCTTCAAGAGTATCAATGTTTTTATCCGTAATAAATTGTTGTTTGTATTTATTTAAATCGGTACGTTTTTTATTGATAACGCCTTTACTGTCGAGCATAATAATGTTTTCCGGTTTAATGCCAAGGCTGATATAAATCTTTGAGCAAGCGAAAGCCGATGCACCTGCACCGTTTACAACAACTTTGATTTCGGAAGCTTTTTTACCTGTTATTTCGAGAGCATTTAACAGAGCGGCGCCAGTAATAATTGCGGTGCCGTGTTGGTCGTCGTGCATAACAGGAATATCGAGTTCAGCTTTTAATCTTTCCTCAATTTCAAAACATTCCGGCGCTTTAATATCTTCCAAGTTTATTCCACCGAAAGTAGGGGAGATAGCTTTAACAATTTGGATTATCTTTTCAGGATCTTTTTCATCAATTTCGATATCAAAAACATCAACATCGGCGAAGACTTTGAAAAGTAATCCTTTGCCTTCCATAACAGGTTTTCCGGCCATTGTGCCTATATCGCCAAGTCCAAGAACAGCGGTTCCATTAGAAATCACAGCAACAAGATTTCCTTTTCCTGTATATTTGTAAACATCGTCCGGATTTTTTTCAATCTCCAAACAAGGAGCTGCAACACCCGGCGAGTATGCCAATGTTAAATCTAATTGTGTTTTACTTGGTTTAGAAGGGATAACTTCTAATTTGCCTGGTTTGCCTTCTGAATGATAATTGAGGGCTAATTTGTTGATGTCTGTCATTGGATTGGTTTTTTTGCCTCGTGGAGACGCACGGCCGAGCGTCTTCTACTCGTGGATTCTATTTAATTGCTTTATTTCATTATTCAATAAGATTTCATTGGGGGGTCGAATTCGACCCCTTTGAAAATCTGGGTTGCTGATCCCCCCATTTCGATTCATTATTATTTTTCATAATTTATCTCGTTGAGACACATGATTTATCTCGTGGAGACGCACGGCCGTGCGTCTCTACGGAAAATATATTTTCATTTCTTCTTGAATCTTTTTTGCTTCGTTGTTTGCAATCTCGTCGAAATTATCTTCTTTTGATGCAAAGATAATCCCTCTTGATGAATTGACTAAAAGTCCGATTTCTTTATTGATCCCGTGATTACAAACTTCTTGTAAGCTACCGCCTTGTGCGCCAACGCCAGGAACTAAAAGAAAATGCTCTGGAGCAATTTTTCTGATATCAGTAAACATTTCCGATTTTGTTGCGCCAACAACAAACATCATGTTCTCAGGATTTCCGCCCCAGCTTTCAGATGTTTTTATTACTGTTTCAAAAAGATATTCATTCTTTTCATTTTTGTTGAATTGAAAATCATAAGCGCCTTCGTTGGATGTTAGAGCCAACAATATCACCCATTTATTTTCAAAAGAAAGAAAAGGAGCAACAGAATCCTTTCCCATATACGGCGCAACTGTTACTGCGTCAAAATCCATTGTTTCGAAAAAAGCTTTGGCATATTGCTTCGATGTGTTGCCTATGTCGCCGCGTTTTGCATCAGCGATAATGAAAATGCTGTTGTCAACTTTTCTGATGTAATCTACTGTTTTCTCGAGCGACTGCCAGCCTTTATATCCCAAACTTTCATAGAAAGCTAAATTTGGTTTGTAAGCTGTTGAATATTGATAAGTTGCATCGATAATCCTTTTGTTGAATTCAAAAACCGGATCATCATATTTTAATACACATTCAGGAAGTTTAGAATATTCGCTATCGAGGCCAACGCACAAAAAAGATTTTTTGCGACGAATATTGTTTATCAATTCTTGTTTTGTCATAATAATTATAGTTTTGGATATTAACTTTCAACAGATTCTTTTAATCTTTCTGCGTTTTCAGCAACTTGAAGTTCGTCGATAAATTGTTGAATATCACCATCCATAATATTTGGGAGATTATAAAGAGAAAGATTAATTCTATGGTCAGTAACACGACCTTGCGGATAGTTGTAAGTTCTGATCTTTGCAGAGCGGTCGCCGGTAGAAACCATTGTTTTCCTTTTACTCGAAATTTCGTCAAGATACTTTTGGTACTCAAGTTCGAAGATTCTTGTACGTAGTACCTGCATAGCTTTATCGAGATTTTTCAATTGAGATTTTTGGTCTTGGCAAGTAACAACTATTCCGGTAGGGATGTGAGTAAGACGAATTGCGGAATAAGTAGTGTTTACAGATTGTCCGCCCGGCCCTGAAGAGCAATAAGTATCTTTTCTGATGTCACTTTGTTTCAATTCAATATCAAATTCATCAGCTTCGGGGAGAACGGCAACAGATGCTGCTGATGTATGTACTCTGCCTTGAGTTTCCGTTTCGGGAACTCTTTGCACGCGATGTACGCCGCTTTCATATTTCAACTGCCCGTAAACATTTTCTCCAATAACATTAAAGATAACCTCTTTGTATCCGCCGACAGTTCCGTAAGTAGCGCTCACAGGTTCAACTTTCCAGCCTTTAGTTTCGCAATATTTCAGATACATTCTGTACAAATCGCCGGCAAAAATACTTGCTTCATCGCCGCCGGTTCCTGCACGAATTTCTACAATAGCATTCTTTCTGTCTTGAGGGTCGTTTGGAAGCAATAAAATTTGAATTTCGTCTTCCATTTGCTCTTGTCTTTCAGTAAGAATTTGAATTTCCTCTTTAGCCATTTCCCTCATTTCTTCATCTTTCTCCGTTTGAAGGAGTTCTTTTGAGGATTCGAGATTTGCAACAACGTTGGAATATTCCTTATAAGCAGTAACAACCGGTTCAAGTTCTTTAATATCTTTATTAAGTTTAATAAATCTTTTCATATCCGACATCACGTCAGGTTGAGTCATTTCTTCTTGTAACTCATTGTATTTGTTATACAATGCTTCTAATTTTTCGAGTAATAACATAAACAGTATTTTGCGGCTGCAAAGATAGTTTATTTAGTTGAAAATTGAAAGTTGAAAGTTGAAAATTAAGTGACGGAGTGACTGGGTGACGGGTGACAGGGGGCTGAGCCTGTCGAAGCCCCCCTTTCTCTCATCATATTCCCAAATACACACTCGCAATAGAGAAATAAATAAGAACTCCAGTAATATCCGATATTGATGTAATAAGCGGTGCGCTTGCTGTTGCGGGGTCAACTTTAAATTTTGTAAATATAAATGGTAAAATTAACCCGATTAAACTGCCTGTGATAACTGTTAAAACCATTGTTAAGCTTACTACCAAAATTATTTCAGGTGCTCTGAAGCTGGCTATTAACGCTACTCCGGCTGCCATTGTAAGTCCCAATATCAGTGATACAATTAATTCTTTACCAATTAATTTAAACCAATCTTTGATAACGACATCACCTGTTGCAAGAGCGCGAATCATAAGCGTTGCAGATTGCGATCCTGCATTACCGCCGCTACCAATTAAAAGTGGTAGGAAAAATACCAATGATACTGCAGATTGTATAACATCTTCAAAATTTGAGATTGCTGCTCCGGAAAAAATATTTACAAAGACAAGTGCGGTGAGCCAAACTACTCTGTTTTTGTATAAAGTAGAAACTTTTGCTTTCAACGGATTGACGATGGCTTCTTTAATAGAACCGAATTTTTGGAAATCTTCGGTGCTTTCTTCTTCTGCAACATCCATCATATCATCAAAAGTAACAATACCAACCAATGTGCCTTCATTATCAATAACCGGCATAGCAACTCTATCTTGATCCAAGAAGATTTTTACTGCATTTTCTTGATCATCAAAAACATTTAAAGCAGTGAATTTATTATCTGTAATTTCAGAAATCTTTTGTTCGGGAGATGCAAGAATAATTTCTTTAATGCGAATGTCATCAATTAAATTCCACTGATCATCAACAACATAAATGATGTTTAGAGTTTCTGAATCATGACCGTATTTCCTTATATGGTCTAAAGCTTGGTTAACAGTATAATATGATTTTACTGCGACGTATTCCGGAGTCATCAATCGTCCGACGCTATCTTCGGGATAAGCCAAAAGTTGTCCGGCAATTTTTCTTTCGTGTTCGCTAAGCAGTTGCATCAGTGGCTGAACAACTTTGCCCGGTAACTCCTCAAAAAACGCAGTTCTATCATCTGGCTCAAGGTCGTTTAGCAGACTTGTTATCTTGGTTCCGTTTTGAGCCAATCCATTAATGATCTCCTCTTGAGTATCATGCGATAAATTTTCAAAAGTTTCCTTCGCATATTGACGAGAAAGTAGTCGGAACAATAAAATACCGTCCGATTTAGACATTTCTTCAATAATTTCAGATATCTGAAGAGGGGATAGTTCGTGAATTTGATTTTTAAGATTTTTCCAATCTTTTTGCTCGATGAGACTTTTTAGATGAATTGTGATTTCATTCATTTTGACCTCCTTACATTTTATCTGTAAGGAGATATGACGTGCCCTTACAGAATGTTAATTTTGATGATTAATTTTCTACGCTTAAAATACGGGCCTTCGTCCATGTTAAATTATTTTTAAAATTTCGGGTGCAAAGATAATATTATTAGTTGAAAGTTGAAAATTTATTTTGCCCCTAAATCTTCTGGTGAAGATTTGAAAATTTGAAAATTTGAAGATTTGAAAATTTGATGAAAACGCCAATGTTTAGGGGATTTAGAGGCAAAATGATGTGTTGATGTAATGAAAATACCAAAGTCCCCTTTAGGGGATTTAGGGGCTTAGGGGATTTAGGGGCTTTGGGGATATATGGGCTTTGGG
>JAJDHA010000042.1 GCA_030265965.1 Odoribacter sp. OttesenSCG-928-L07 | reverse complement strand
TATGGCTAAAGAAAAATTTTTAACATGTGATGGTAACTACGCTGCAGCTCATGTTGCGTATATGTTTAGCGAAGTTGCCGCAATTTATCCGATTACGCCGTCTTCAACAATGGCAGAATATGTCGACGAATGGTCGGCTTTCGGAAGGAAAAATATTTTTGGTGAAACTGTTAAAGTTGTTGAGATGCAATCTGAAGCCGGTGCAGCTGGCGCTGTTCACGGCTCATTACAAGCAGGTGCATTAACATCAACTTTTACCGCATCACAAGGACTCTTGTTGATGATCCCAAATATGTACAAAATCTCCGGTGAATTATTACCGGGTGTATTCCACGTTTCTGCTCGCTCTCTTGCAGCACAAGCTTTATCAATCTTTGGCGACCACTCTGATGTTATGAGTACTCGTCAAACGGGTTTCGCTATGTTGGCTACAGGTTCGGTGCAAGAAATTATGGACTTAGCTCCTGTGGCACACTTAGCCGCAATTAAAGGAAGAGTTCCTTTCTTACATTTCTTCGACGGATTCCGTACTTCTCACGAAATACAAAAAGTTATCCCCGCCGATCAAGATAAACTTGCTAAACTTCTCGATAAAAAAGCTTTACAAGCTTATCGCGACAATGCTCTAAATCCAGAACATCCTGTAACTCGCGGTACTGCTCAGAATCCGGATATCTACTTCCAAACTCGTGAAGCTCAAAATAAATTCGTTGACGCTATCCCTGATATCGTTGCCGATTATATGACAAAACTCAGTAAAATCACCGGTAGAAAATACGCTCCGTTCACTTATTACGGCGCTAAAGATGCTACCGACATTGTTGTTGCAATGGGATCTGTTACTGAAACAATCAAAACTGTTGTTGATTATATCAATGCAAAAGGCGGAAAAGTCGGATTGATCACTGTACATTTGTATCGTCCGTTCTCTGTTAAATATTTACGCGATGTTTTACCAACAAGCGTAGAACGTATTTGCGTTCTTGATAGAACAAAAGAACCAGGCGCAAACGGCGATCCATTATATTTGGATATCGTAGAAGCATTCAAAGATTGTCCAAATAGACCAATGATTATCGGTGGTCGTTACGGCTTGTCTTCAAAAGATACTACTCCGGCTCACATGCTTGCAGTTTACAACAATCTTAAAGCTGCTAAACCAAAAAATCAATTTACAGTTGGTATCGTTGATGACGTTACTAAAAAATCTTTAGCCTTATTAAAAGATATCACAGTTCTTCCAAAAGGAACTTACGAAGCAAAATTCTACGGTCTCGGCGCTGACGGAACTGTTGGAGCAAACAAAAACTCCATCAAAATTATCGGTGAAAATACTAATAAATACAGTCAAGCTTATTTCGATTACGATAGTAAGAAATCCGGTGGTTACACCTGCTCTCACTTACGTTTTGGTGATAATCCGATTCCTGCACCTTATTTGGTAAATACTCCTGATTTCGTAGCGGTTCACGTTCCGGCTTATATCAATAAATACGACTGTTTAAGAGGTATCAAACAAGGTGGTACTTTCTTGTACAACTCTATTTGGGATATTGAAGAAACTAAAAAGCATCTACCGGATCACGTTAAGAAAACTTTAGCAGAGAAAAAGATAAAAATGTATATCATTAATGCTACTGCTATAGCTGAGAAAATTGGTCTCGGAAACAGAACAAATACTATTTTACAATCTGCATTCTTCAAGATTTCTCAAGTTATCCCTTACGATTTAGCTGTTAGAGAAATGAAGAAAGCTATCCTTAAATCATACGGTCGTAAAGGTAAAGAGATTATTGAGATGAATAATCTTGCTGTTGATTTAGGCGGTGATGTTGTTAAGATTGATATTCCACAAGAATGGGCTAAGATTAAAGTTGAAGCTCCTGCTGTAGATAAAAATATTCCTGAATTTATTACGAAAGTTGCAAAACCAATGCTTGCACAAAAAGGTAATGATTTGCCTGTTAGCGCTTTCAAAGGTTATGAAGACGGTACTTTCCCTGCTGGTTCAACAGAATATGAAAAACGTGGTGTAGCAACTAACGTTCCTGAATGGATTCCTGAAAATTGTATTCAATGTAATCAATGTTCATTAGTTTGTCCTCACGCTGCAATTCGTCCTGTTGTTATGACAGATAAAGAATTAAAAGCTGCTCCAAAAGGAATGACAACTCTCGATATTAAAGCTCCAAAAGAAATGGCCGGAATGCATTTCCGTATGCAAGTTTCTGCTTTAGATTGTATGGGTTGCGGCAACTGTGCCGATATTTGTCCTTCTAAAGCTAAAGCTTTGGTAATGAAACCTCTCGAAACACAAATGGCTGAAGCCAAAAATTGGGAATACGCTCAAAAGAAAGTTACTTATAAAGATGAGCTTATTGATAAATTTGCATCAGTTAAGAATAGTCAGTTTGCACAACCATTATTCGAGTTCTCCGGAGCTTGTTCAGGTTGTGGAGAGACACCTTATATTAAATGTATCACTCAACTTTTTGGTGAAGATATGATGGTTGCAAACGCAACAGGTTGTTCTTCAATTTATGGCGGTTCAGCTCCAGCTACTCCATATTGCAAGAATTATCGTTCAAATAAAGGACCAGCTTGGGCTAACTCTTTGTTCGAAGATAATGCAGAGTACGGTTTAGGTATGGCAACAGCTACAAAACAAATGCGCGATCGTATTGAACGCATTATGAAAGAAGCTATTGAAAAATGTACCGTTTGTTCAAAAGAATTGAAAAATCTTTTCCAAGAATGGATAGATAATCGCGAAAGCACTGTTGAAACCAAGAGAATTAGTGAGAAAATTGTTGCTCATGCAGAAAAATGTGATTGTCATTATTGCAAAGAAATCCTTTCATTAAAACAATATCTCGTTAGAAAATCACAATGGATCTTCGGCGGCGACGGTTGGGCTTATGATATCGGTTTCGGCGGATTAGATCACGTTCTTGCAAGTGGCGAAAATGTAAACGTACTTGTTCTTGACACTGAGGTTTATTCAAACACAGGCGGACAGTCTTCTAAGGCTACTCCGGCAGGTGCAGTTGCAAAATTTGCTACCTCAGGAAAGAAAATCCGTAAAAAAGACTTAGGTATGATTGCTAAATCTTACGGTTATGTTTACGTTGCTCAAGTTGCAATGGGAGCAAATCAAAATCAATATTTCAAAGCTATTAAAGAAGCAGAAGCTTATGACGGACCTTCTTTAGTAATTTGTTATGCTCCATGTATCAACCATGGTAACAAGACAGGTATGAGTCGCACTCAAACAGAAGAAAAGAGAGCGGTTGATTGCGGTTACTGGCACTTATGGAGATACAATCCTGAACTTGAAGGAACAGACCAAAATCCGTTTATGCTTGATAGCAAAGAACCGGATTGGAGTAAATTCCAAGAGTTCATATTAGATGAGGTTCGTTACAACTCTCTAATGAAGACATTCCCTAATGAAGCACAAGAATTATTCAAAGCAACAGAAGAGAATGCTAAATGGAGATACGAGCAATACAAGAAATTAAGTGAAAATAAATAATCACAATTTTAAGGGTGCCTAAGTGCACCCTTTTTTATTCCCTTTAAAATCAAATTTTTTCGTATCTTTGTCGGAAATTAAAAAACTCATAGGCATGTAGAATTTATTAACTTTGATATTAATGTTATGGTTGAAACTCTAAAATTCGGGAACTTAAAATGGCACCATATTCTAAATCCATCGGATGAAGATATTGATTACTTACTAGACGAATTTCATTTTCACCCTCTTGATATCGAGGACTGTATGAGTACAACAAATCAAAGACCTAAGATTGACGTTTATGACGATTATTACTTTTTGATTCTCCACTTTCCGTATTTTGATAAGCTAAATAAATTTTTACGTATCCGTGAAATTAAAATTTTCTGGGGCGAAGACTATATAATAACCATCGGAAAAACTCATTGGACAATACGTGAAATGTTTGATGAAGCAAAACAATCACTACAATCAGAAGATGGTGATGAAGAATTTATCTTTGAGTCATCGGATCAATTATTGTATCAAATTCTTGAAAGAGTAATGGAAGAAACATACAAATTGGTACGTCGTATTGGAATAGGAATAGATTATATTAATACAGATATGTTTGATAACAAAGCAGATAAATCTATTGAAAATATTTCTGTATCTCGAAAAAATGTAATTCTTCTTAATACTACCTTTAAGCCTCAAGTTCGTTTATTCCATAAATTTGAATCCGGTGATATTAAAGGTTATGCTGATAATATGGAAGAATATTGGGGTAATATTCTCGATTACGTGCAAAAAATATGGGATATGACTGAAGATTTCGGCGAGTTAATTGAGAGTTTGTCAAAAACTTTTGATTCTATGCAGGCAAATCGTACCAATGAAATTATTAAAATTCTAACTTTCTTCTCTTCTGTACTTTTGCCGTTAACATTTATTACAGGATTATACGGAATGAATGTAGATTTACCATTCAGCCAATCAAACAATGCTTTCTTCTTATTAATAGGTGTAATGGTCATTACAGTTGTAGGAATGCTTATATTTTTCAAAAGAAAACACTGGTTATAATAAATGTCCCACACATCTTCACAATATAATATTCAAGAATTTTCTTCTTGGAGTCCTTCCGGTAATAAAAAATTGATAATAGCAGGGCCATGTTCTGTTGAAAGTGAAAAACAATTATTTTCAACGGCAGAATCTATCGTCGATGACATACATATTTTCCGTGCCGGTGTTTGGAAAGCTCGTACAAATCCAAACACTTTTGCAGGTGTTGGCGAAAAATCTCTAAGATGGTTAAAGAAAATTGAAGAAGATTACAATATTCCTGTAATTATTGAAGTTTTATCTCCCGATCATGTGAAACAAGCAATAGATAATGGGATAAAATATATCTGGCTTGGTGCAAGAACAACAGTAAATTCTTATTTAACTGATGAAATTGCTCAATCATTATCCGGCAGCGACTTGCGGGTATTCGTAAAAAATCCGCTAGTGCCTGATATATCATTATGGTTAGGTGCTATTCAAAGAATAAATAAAGTCGGAATAACAAAGATTGCTGCAATTCATAGAGGATTTCAATCATTAAACGCCGCTCCGTTCAGAAATGAACCAATATGGGATTTGCCTATTAAATTGAAATGTTCAATTCCTGAATTGCCTATTATTTGTGACCCAAGTCATATTGCTGGAAAAAGAATATTTATTGAAGAAATTGTGAGAAAGGCTCTATCTTTAGACTTTTCGGGTTTAATGATTGAAACACATATTACTCCGGAAGAAGCACTTTCAGATAAAGATCAACAATTGTCGCCGAACGACTTACGAAATCTTTTAAACTCTATAAGTTCCTCGCTTAAAAGTTCGAATAATATCGACCTAAATCAAAATAATGATGCAGTAAAAAAGATTGTTTTGTTGCGACAACTTATAGATTCTCTTGATGCAAATATGTTAGAAATTATTTCACAACGATTCAATGCAGTTGAAGAAATTGGACAATTAAAAAAAGAGATTAACACATCACCTTTGCAAGTATCAAGATGGAATGAAGTAATGGAGAACAGACTTGAGATTGCAAATAAATTAGGTTTGTCTGAAGAGTTTGTTGAAAAGCTGATGGAGATAATTCACCATGAAGCATTAAGCAAACAATAGTTATTCTTTCCATTGAAAACTTTCCACAAAGACATCAATATCATCTTTGATAAATTTGATTATTGGTGCAACAGAATCGTTGTTAGGAACATGATCAAAATATAATGCACCTCTGAGGAAATTATTTACACTATCGGTAAGATAAAACTGAAAAGGAGTTGCTACGTCATTACCTTCAATATCGATATATAATCCGTAAACTTTCTTTTCTGGTTTCATTACAACAGAATAATTAATTGCCGAAGCTTTTTGCATATGATTATATGCCATTTTTCGTGCATCTTCAATATATTGTCCTAATGGAAGCAACATTTGATGGTAAGAAAGATATATTGTTGCTTTAAAGTCATCCATTTGCAAGTTATACCAGTCAGCAGTACTTACAGTATCAGGTACTATTAACACTTGAGCATACTGTGGAATTAAACAAGAGAAAGGATAATTGCCATTGAGTTCAACATATTCTTTTTCCGGCAGATCTAATCTGAAATAGCCTATTGGCTTGGGTGCATGTATTCTATTACATGCAGTCCCAAGCAACAAACAGCTTAATATTATGAATAAACTCGTTTTATTAAAATGGTAGGTCATCATCTGCACTTGTTGGCGGCTCCATATTAACTTTAACATTGGATAAATCTTGAGGTGGCATTTGTTGTTGCATTTGCGATTGATTATCCGGTTTGTCAAGCATAATTAGAGTTTCTGCTTCAATATCAGTAAATCTTTTTTCTACTCCATCTTGTTCATATGTTCTGCTTCTGATTCTACCTTCAATGTAAACCCTATCTCCTTTTTTCAGATATTTTTCTGCGATATCAGCTAAACCACGCCACACAATAATATTGTGCCATTCGGTGTGTGTAACCTTATCTCCGTTTTTATTTTTATAATCTTCGTTAGTAGCAAGAGAAAATCTTGCATTTTTCCATGTTTCAGAGGTTCTTACCTCAGGGTCTTTACCTAAATTTCCAATTAAGAGAATTTTGTTCAATGAATTTGCCATAGTCGTAATTTTTAATTAACAAAAGTAATAATTTTTTAAGAATATCTTATGTATTATATTTGCAGAAAATTGCAAAACATTACCCTTTATTAAGTTTTTTTAATGATAAAACTGCGTTTTTTTTGCAATAAGTTTAATTTTGAGCTATTTATATGAAATTTTTTCTTAAAAAACGATGTTTATAAATAAAATTCATTAATTTTGCAGCTCAAAATAAATTTTTTAATTCAATTAATTATAAACAATTTAAAATTATCAAGACTATGACAAAAGCAGAAATCGTAGCTGAAATAGCTAGCAAAACAGGTATTGAGAAAAGTGCAGTACAAGATACTGTTGAACAATTTATGGAAAGTGTAAAAAACTCTTTAGAAAGAAATGAAAATGTATATCTAAGAGGTTTTGGAAGCTTTATTATTAAAGAAAGAAAAGCTAAAACAGGAAGAAATATTTCTAAAAATGTTCCTATTGAGATTCCTGCTCACAAAATACCAGCTTTTAAACCAGCAAAAACTTTCGTTACTACTATTAAAGAAAACGTAAAATAATTTCAAATTAAATAGTATGCCAAGCGGAAAAAAACGTAAAAGACATAAAATGTCAACGCACAAACGTAAAAAACGTTTGCGCAAAAATAGACATAAAAAGAAATAATGTCTGAAAGATTTAATTAATTGAAAGATCTATCGATGCTTAAAGTCTGATGACACATCGGTAGATTTTTCATTTCTAAATATTAAAGTTGTGAATAGAGAACTTGTCATAAGAAAACAGAATAGAGATATTGACATTGCTCTACTGGAAGAAAAACAACTTGTTGAATTACATAAAGACAGAACAGACAGTAGTTTTTCGACCGGTGATATTCTATTGGCAAGAGTAAAAAAGATTTCCCCGGGTTTAAATGCGGCTTTTCTTGATATAGGACATGACAAAGGAGGTTTCTTATTGTATATGAACCTCGGAAGTCATATTAAAAGCCTGATAAAATTTACAAAACAGGCAAATGATCCTACATTAAAAGAAAATTTGCGTATAGAAGATTTTAAAATTGAACCTGAAATTGATAAAACAGGTAAAATATCTTCCGTCATCCAACCAAACCAATATCTTCTTGTTCAGATAATTAAAGAAGCAATTAATACTAAGGGCCCGAGAGTTTCAAGCGAAATATCTCTTGCCGGAAGATATATGGTGCTTATCCCCTTTTCAAATAAAATATCCGTATCACAAAAAATTAAGAACGCGGAAGAACGTGAACGACTGAAATTACTGGTTAAAAGTATTAAACCGAAAAATTTTGGCGTAATTATTAGAACTATTGCTGAAAACAAAATGACAGCCGACCTTTATGCGGATATGGCTGAATTAAAGACAAAATGGGATACAATTGTTAGTAAACTTAGGACTGCTAAACCACCAGCACTGCTGATGAGCGAAGCCGATAGAGCAAATGTAATTTTAAGAGATGTACTTAACGAGTCTTTTAATAGCATACAAGTTAATGATCAGGCTATTTATGAAGAAATTAAATCTTATATAAAAATAGTTGCACCCGACCAACTTGATATTGTTAAACTTTACAAAGGTAAAGGAGATATATTTACATTCTTCGGTATTGACAAACAAATAAAAAGCTCTTTTGGTAAGATTACAACAATTAAAGGCGGAATATATTTAATTATTGAAAAAACTGAAGCATTACATGTTATTGATGTAAACTCAGGCTCACGCATTAATTCAAACACTGAAGGCCCCTCGGAAGAAAATATTCTTAATATTAATCTCGAAGCTTGTAAAGAAGTGGCACGTCAACTGCGACTAAGAGACTTGGGCGGAATCATTGTTGTTGATTTTATTGATATGCGCTCGTCAACGAACAGAAAAAAATTGCTCGACTGCCTTAGAGCCGAAATGGCAAAAGATAAAGCCAAACATACAATATTACCGCAATCAAAATTCGGATTAATTCAAATAACTCGTCAACGAGTCAGACCGGAAATCACAATAGAAACTCTTGAAAAATGTCCGTCTTGCAATGGACAAGGAGTAATCAAATCATCTATTCTCCTTGAAAAAGATATTGAAGATACATTAAAATATCTTGTTCAAGAACAAAATGAAAAACAATTAAACCTCGGCGTTCACCCTTATGTGTACGCTTACCTTACTAAAGGATTCTTGTCTTCTATAAGAAGAAAATGGCAAAATAAGTATAGAATTAAATTGAAAATACTTTCTATGCCTGATTTTAGCCTTTTAGATTATCGATTTTTCAATAGTTTAATGGAAGAAATAAATTTATAATTATGGGAGAAATAGTTCTTAGCGGAATAAGACCTACCGGTCCTTTGCACTTAGGCAACTATATGGGGGCAGTAACTAATTTCGTTAAAATGCAGGAAAATAATCGCTGTTACTTTTTTGTAGCCGACTATCACTCATTGACGACACACCCCTTAGCAGAACATCTGCAAGAAAATATTAAACAAGTTTTATCTGAATATCTTGCTGCAGGAATCGATCCGAATAAATCTACATTATATATTCAAAGTGATTTGCCTGAAACGGCAGAGCTTTATTTGTACTTAAATATGAACGCCTATATCGGCGAACTCGAGAGAACTACAACATATAAAGACAAAAAAAGCAAACAACCGACAAATATTAATGCCGGATTATTGACATACCCAACACTAATGGCAGCGGATATTTTGATTCACAGAGCTACTAAAGTTCCGGTTGGAAAAGACCAAGAACAACATCTTGAAATGACTCGCACTTTTGGAAATCGTTTTAATAGAATGTATAATTATGACCTTTTCCCCGAAGCTACAGCTTATAATTTTGGTGAAGAACTTGTAAAAATTCCCGGATTAGATGGAAGCGGAAAAATGGGAAAATCGGAAGGTGTAGATAATTGTCTATACCTTTCGGATTCGCCAGAAGCTTTGAAAAAGAAAATAATGAAAGCTCTTACCGATAGCGGCCCAACTCAAATGAATCAGGAAAAACCTGTTTATATTGAAAATTTATTTACTATTCTTAATGCTGTCGGAACGAATGATACTGTTCAGTATTTCGAAGATCAATGGAACAATTGTACAATAAGATACGGCGACTTCAAAAAACAAATTTTCGAAGATGTAAATGCTTTCTTAACTCCAATTCGTGAGCGCATCCATGATATCAGATCCAATGACGAATATCTTGGAAAAGTTGCAAAACAAGGTGCTGAACAAGCACGCGAAAGTGCAAGCGCAACTATGAAAGAAGTTAGAAGATTGATTGGAATTAAGTCGTTGTTCTAATCGATATACAGGATAACAGAATTTGTGCATAATTAACTGTTTATAACCACAGAGGCACGGAGAGCACGGAGAATTTCTCCATGTCTTCCGTGCCTCTGTAGTTATAAAGAAAGTATCTCCTCCGTGCCTCCGTGGTAAAAAAAGAAATATCAATCCTCCGTGCTCTCCATGCCTTCGTGGTTAAAAAAATATATTCCTCTATTATTTAGTTTTAACTTCTATCCGGCAACCACTCCTGTAATTTTTCCAAGAAATAATAGAAAAAGGAATGAGAGCAACTACCAACACAATAGCTATGTAAATACCTGAGTTATGAATATCAAAATATTCGAACAACCTCATTAAAAGAAATCCTAATATTAAAAATACAATAATGTAAAATACGTAATTAGAAATATTTACAGCTTTATTTGATAAGTTCTTTAAACTACCCGACCAATTATACTTATAGCTGAAAATATTCATAATAAGTATTAGTAAAATTGCGCCAATCCCTGTGCATAGATGTAATTCGATTGCAGGTATTATCCTCAAATAGAAAAATATTAAAACAATTATACTTAAAACAATCAGAATAATTGCATAAATTATCATTCTTTTTTTACTCATAATATTTTTAATTGTGAAAATCTCTGCGTACTGCGATTTGTGATCCCACCAGGAATCGAACCTGGATTTAAAGTTTAGGAAACTTTCGTTCTATCCATTGAACTATGGGACCAAATTTTGAATTGCAAAAGTAATAAATTTTGGTGAATTATTTTGCGATGAGGTTACAAAGTTACTAAGGGTTACAAGTTACGAATGATCTTCAAATAATTTTCAACTTTCAATTTTCAACTTTCAACTAAATAAGCCTATCTTTGCAAAAATTTTAAAATAATTAATCATTCGATGAATTTTGTTGAGAATTTAAAATGGCGCGGTATGTTGCAGGATATTATGCCTGGCGCGGAAGATCAACTACAAAAAGAATTAACTACTGCTTATGTTGGTATTGACCCAACTGCCGACTCATTGCATATTGGCCACTTGGTAAGTGTAATGATGTTGAAACATTTGCAAGAAGCAGGTCATCAACCAATTGTTTTGGTTGGCGGCGCAACAGGAATGATTGGCGATCCATCAGGAAAATCTCTTGAAAGAAACTTGCTCGATGAACAATCAATCCAATATAATATGGATTGTATTAGAAAGCAATTAAGAAAGTTTCTGGATTTTGATTCTTCGAGAAAAAATGTCGCTATTATGGTAAATAATTACGACTGGATGAAGAATTATTCATTCCTCGGATTTATTCGTGATATTGGAAAACATATCACAGTAAATTACATGATGGCTAAAGATTCTGTAAAGAAACGTTTAACAGGAGAAGCTCGTGACGGAATGTCTTTTACTGAATTTTCTTACCAATTGGTTCAAGCTACGGATTTCCTTGAATTATACCAACTATATAATTGCAAATTACAAATGGGTGGTAGCGACCAATGGGGAAATATCACAACAGGTTCTGAGCTTATCAGAAGAGTTTTAGGAAAAGAAGCTTTCGGGTTAACTTGTCCGCTGATCACAAAAGCCGACGGTGGAAAATTCGGCAAAACTGAAACAGGAAATATTTGGCTAGATCCTGAAAAAACATCACCATATAAATTCTACCAATTCTGGTTAAATTGCTCCGATGAAGATGCGGAAAGATATATCAAAATATTTACTTTGTTCTCACATGAACATATTAGCGAATTGATTGCAAAACATCGAGAAGCGCCGCATTTGCGATTGTTGCAAAAAGAATTAGCAAAAGATTTAACAATTCGAGTTCACTCGGAAGAAGATTATAATGCCGCTATTGAAGCATCCAATATTCTTTTCGGAAATAGTACAACGGAGAATTTAAAAAATATTCCTGTCGATATGCTTTTATCGGTTTTCGAAGGAGTACCACAAGCAACTGTAAGTAGAGAAGCAATTAATAATGGAATTAACATTGTGGATTTGCTATCTGATACAACAGGGTTCTTCCCTTCAAAAGGAGAAGTACGTCGTTCATTGAAAGAAAATGCAATATCAATTAATAAGAACAAAGTTGATGAAACATACATTGTTGATTCAAAAGATATTATCGGCGACAAATTGATTTTAGCGCAAAAAGGCAAGAAAAATTATTATCTTGTTTTAGCAATATAACAAAATCACAGAATTACAAAATTTACAGAATTTTTTTAATATTCTTTATAAAAATTCTATCATTTACTTTTTTGTAATTCTGTGATTTTTATTTCTACATTTATTACATTTTCATCCATTTACCCGTAGAGACAGGGCATTGCCCTGTCTCTACTCCACGTTTTAATACAGATGTATTAATATTATTTGAACCGTTTATTGTACAATTATTTTACCTGACAACTTTTTATTATTTTTTGAACCTGCAACATATACATAAACGCCTTTTGCAAGGTTTTGAATTTCAATTACATTTTTGTCTTTTACATCGTACGCTCTAATTAATGAGCCATTTATATCAAAAACATTAAAGGTATTAATAATATGGTTTTCCATAAATTCTACTGTAACATTACCTTTTGACGGATTTGGATATAATTTGATTTCAGAATTATTTCCCACTTCAGTATTTATAGAAACAGTACCACAATAATTAAAATCCGGATTACTATAAACTAGTATATCGTCTATATAGAAACAAAGTAAAGCAAACTGTGAACCGTCAAGAGGGACAGGAAAAATGCCACAAAAAAAGCCTCCTGTATCCCCAATTCCTCTTATTAACCAAGCTTCTCCAAAGTCATCTTTTAGACATTGATAATACTTTTCGTCTAAAAGCTGAATCGAATCTATACTTTTTTCTAAAACAGTTAGAAGAATAAGCTCTTCCTCCCAAGTATTATTATAATATAATTCTTTTCCCGGATACCAATCAAAA
>JAJDHA010000041.1 GCA_030265965.1 Odoribacter sp. OttesenSCG-928-L07 | reverse complement strand
GCCGTTGCAAGTAGTACATTTTATAACTTTTTTACCTCTACAAGTTGGACAAACAATTTTTGCTGTTCCGTTACATTTTGGACATCTTTCGGAATAATTTTCTTTAACTTTTCCGCTGCCGCGACAAGTTTTGCAATTTTCGCTAACAGTTTTTGTTACAGTTTGATTTTTTGGACCGCTGGAAGTTGGCGACCATCCGGGAGTAGGTTCTGTAACTTTTATTGTTCTATTGATTTTGCCTTTACCTTTACATACACTACACGATACATCTCTTGATTTTGTAATTTGTCCGCCTTTGCAGTTCGGACAAGTTACAGTGCCTGTTTTACAAGAACATGTAACTGTACCTAATGCACCACATTTCAAACAATTTTTAAGATGTTCGGAATTTTTTATCCTATCTGTTTCTGTTGATTTTGAAAATGCATCAGGAATATCATAATTAAATGCCCATACATTAACTTCATTTATAGATGAATATTTTCTTTCTCCAATTTGTTGAGGTATGTTGGAAGTGTAAGTCTCTGTAACAAAACGGTTGTCGGTTTCCGACCATAATCGCATTAAATAGAATGGACTTTCGTATGCTTCAATAATCTTTAACTTGGATCCCAATGTTCTATGGTCGTGATAAAGAATGTTTTGTGCCCATTTATTAATAGCATTGCGTATTTTAGTTTCTCTTGCCGAAGAAAGAGTTATTATTTTATCTGTTTTAATTATATCTGACATAATGATTTCTTTTAAATGTTAATTAAAAATCCATATCTTCAATTCGTACTAAATCCTCATCAAAATCATCCTCGTCGTCCTCGTATTCTTCATCATCCTCGTATTCTTCATCATCTTCGTATTCCTCATCTTCAAGTTCTTCATCCTCAAATTCATCGTCTTCGTCATCATATTCCTCGTCATCATAATCTTCGTAATCATCATCGAAAGCATCTAATTCGTCAACACGTTTAAAAATCTTTGCAGCGCGATAACATAGGAAAAGAAACAAAACCAAAACCCATGGAACTGCAATGGCGAAGATTTCAATATCAGTTAGATTATTCTTGCTGAAATAATTTCCAAATTGATTGAAGAAATCTTTAAACCATGAGTGCGATTTCTCTTTTTCGTCCATTTTTTGTAAAGCCTCCTCCTTGTTTTTTTTATAAGCAGCTTTTATCACAGACGGTTTGAAAGCAGAAAACGCCTTTAAAGGTTCAATGTCTGTTGTGTCATTCACATCTCTTCTGGAAGAAACATCCATACCTAATAAAGATGTTTCATAGCCATGTTTTACTTTTGACGAATCAGCGTTTTCGGAAGTGTTTTGTGCAAAGAGATTTATTGTCGTAACAAATAATATTGCAGCAATAAGAGTTTTCAAAAAGTGTGGTTTTTTCATATTTTTTAATTATAAAACGTATTAATTTTGGATGTACACAAAATAAATGCAAATTTGCTAATAAATGTGACAAAGAAAATATCTGTGGTCATCAGTATAATCTGAGTTATCAGTTTGCGAAAATATTTTACGCTCAGGTTAAGTTTTTAATAACCAATAGAATGAGCCAAAACAAACTGATGATTATCTCCTAATCCCAAAGTTTCCAACAATTCTTTGTCTTTAGCTCCGCCGCGAACAACAGATTTCAATCCTTCCGATGCACAGTACAAGTAAATGTTTTGCGTACAATGCCCTGCATCAAGAGCAGCCAGATATAAATGTTTGTCGGCAGGAATTTGTCTTTCCTTATATACATCATAATTTGCGATAAGGATAATATTCAGTGGCGCTGTTTTTACAAAATCTTGCAATCCGGCTAACTCACGATAGTCACCTTCGAGAATAGTTTCCAACTCATGATTTTGCGGATTATAAAGATAGATGCCATTAGCTAAGATTACATAAGTGTCGAGAGGGTAGAGGGCTAATGCAGAAGGAACGGTTTTTCTGTTATCTGTCGGGCGATTAAGTCCGTTGGTTACCCATAATAATTCGGATAAATGTTTGAGAGATAAATTTTTATCTTCAAACTCGCGGTATGACTTACGATTTTGCATACATTTCATCAGAGCATCGCCACTTTCAATGTTTGGCGTTAATAATTTAATATTTTCAAATTTTTTTAATTCCATAGGTTCGGTTTTTTCAGGAGTATAAGTTTCTTTAAGGGCAATAGTGTCGTCTTTAACATTTTGATTGCAGTTGCAAGAAGTTAATGCCATTGCGATGATGATAATGGGAAGGAAGAATTTTTTCATTTGTTGTTAATTTTAAATTAATGTGCAAATATAATTTATTTGGATGAAAAGAGGAAGTGTGAATTTGAGTTCATTATAAATTCTGCTTTATCCTCTCATTTACACAAGTCATAATCCCATCTCTATTTGAGTTCCATAAATGCATTGCTCCACCATTGCAGTTTTTATAATCTTTACATTTAGCGCAAATGCCTATTTTTGTCCAAATTCGATCCCGCATTACATCAAATTTGTTTTCCCAAATATCAACAAAATTATCATTGTAAATATTACCTTGAATAAAACTTCTGTCAATATTAGGACATGCAGAAATGGAACCATCAATCAATACAGAAGCAATGTTGATTCCGGCGCGACAAAAGAAATGAGAATCACGAACTTTCTTTTCATATTCACCAACATAAGCCTCGCAGCTGAAAGTAATGTTCATATTGTCTTCTAATCTTGATTGAGTTATGAATCTCATCAATTCTTGTGTCTGTTGATTGTTAAGTTGCATATCAAGGTTATTTGCAGCTCTTCCAATTGGTGCAATGGTAAATAGTCGCCAAGCTTTGACATTTTTTGAAATCAAAAACTTTTTCAATTCTTCTAATTCAGAAAAGTTTTTAGAATTAACGCAAGTTACAACATCGTAATTAAGTCGTTTGCTTGACGTTATTAACTCTAAAGCCCCAACAGCATTCTTAAAACTGTTGTTATTAGCTCGCAACCAATTATGATTTTCTTCAAATCCATCCAGGCTTAATGTTAATGAACCCATGCCTGCGGAAAGTAATCTTGCGTGAATATCAGCGTTATAAGCGTATCCGTTTGTAACAATTCCCCAATGGAAACCATTTTTTCTTAATGTTTTGCCACATTCGACAAGATCAGGTCGTAATAATGGTTCGCCACCTGTTATTGCAACAGTTATAGAATTTGGTTTGTAGATTTTTTTTAATGGTAAGATAGCATTGAGAAAATCATCGAAGGGCATATCTTTGACTTTCGAGTCGGATACACAATCAGAACCGCAGTGCCGACATTTTAAATTACAGCGCCAGGTACATTCCCAAAACAAATAACTTAATTCGTGAATTTTAATCTCGTTAGCTCTGAATCGGTTATGAATAAATTGTGAGAATTTACTTTTCATCCAAACTAACGTTGAGTTGGATTCGGTTATCAATATTGTTATTTATTACAATAGTATCTTTAGACAGATATTGTCCGTTTTCCACACTGTCAATATCAGAAAAGATGACTTTAAACCTATAATCATAAGGTACATATAAGTTGAAGGTACCGTCATCATTTGTGTGACAGTAATGTTCGTAGTCTTCGACAGATACTTTTATTCCTTGGATAGGATTTCCTGTTTTAGAGGAAGTGACTTTTCCTTCGAAACAGATGTTGTCACCATAACCCGGTGGCATTCCGTAACATGCATGAAAGATAAAAGCAACGGAAGTAAGGCTAATTGTTGTGCAAAGCCATCTGATAAATTTTTGTTTTCTATTTGCTGTCATAATCATTTTGTTTTGTTAAACATTGCAAATATAGTGAAAACTAAAATATGCTACTCCATTTTTGTTAAATGATTTTTTAAAGAACTAAGATAATAAAATATTCCCTTCGACAGTAGTTAAAAAACAATATCATTAGTTTTGATATGATATTTTCTTCGAAAGAAAAATCGTTGAATATTATCAATATAAAGATTTTTTAAACGGAAAGAAATAATACTCAATATGGGAATAAGAATAAAAGATATTATTGCGCTCCACAAAGTAGATATTACAAAGTGGAAAATGAAAAAATATACTACGAAAAATAGGGTGGGGATAAAAATACCCATCACAAAGGAAAGTGTGGAATAAAATCCTTTGTTTGCCAATTTTCTTGCTGAAAGTTTAATTATACAATAAGGGAAAAGCATTGCTATTGCACCAGGGATAAAAAGTGGTAATAATAATATCATTTTAATAATATCAGCAGTTTGTGGCTTTTTTACAAGACTACAAATTTCATCACTGCTTTTCCCGGAAGCTAATAATTTACCCATACTTACATCTAAGGCTGTCAGTTTCTCCGGATTAGTTTTCTCATATTCAAGATAAGTGTTACATATTTCTTGCTTCGCTTTTAATCTATCCCAAACGTTGTTATTAAGTTTATGTTCAATAATATAATTATCAACTTGCAGAATACTTGCAAGGTAAATTGATTCGTAATGTTCTTCGGAATTTACGTTTAACATAAGTTCCGATATTCTCGGGTACAAATCGGCACGTATCTGATTATATGCTTTTGCGGAATTTTCCATATACAAGTCGAAATAGTCGGACATCTCGAGAGCTTTGCCGAATTGGATAGTTACATTTCTGCCGGAAGAGTTTAGATCTTCATATTCAATTCCAACAGGAATTATTTTTACACCTGATGCTGTGCCGAATTTTTCTTGTGCGAAAAGCGCGATACGAAACATCCCTTTGACTAATGGTAACAATTTACGTTTTTCAATTTGTCTTCCTTCGGGCATAAGACAGAGTTTTTTGTTTTGTTCCAAAGTTTCAATTGCTTCTAAAAATGGTTCTTTGTTTTTGCCTAAATCACCAACATTTTCGCGAGCACGATATACAGGTAGCATTTTCAGGAAGCGTAGAAATTTTGAAAAAGTTTTGTTTACAGCAAAGAAATAGCTAACAGCCATATACACAATCTGATCGTTAGGAAAAGAAAACAAGATAAGCAGTGGATCCATCAATCCGTTTTTATGATTTGGAGCAAAGATGACAGGTTCGTTGCTTGGTACATTTTCTTGTCCGCGTATGTATATTTTTCTATAATAAACCCTCATAAACAGAAAAACTATTCTGCTTAAAAGAAAATAAAAGAAATTATATTGATATATCTTTTTTTTAGACATCTTGAATTAATTGCTTTTAGCAGGGAAAAAATTAGCTTCTTCAATAATCAATTTTGTTGAAGTGTAGCCAACCTCAAAAATTTCATTACTTTTCCCGAGATCAAAAGTATCATAATTTCCCATATCGGTAGGTTCAATCAAGATGTCGCACACTTCTTTGTCGTGTAAAATATTAGATTTCATCATAAAATGATAAGATCTCATTGCAACGTTTTTAATTCCACGTTTGTATTCTTTTGCAATCATTGGACTTGCATTAATTCCGATCAATATATCGCATTCTTCTCTGATTGTTGATGCGGGAAAATTTTTGAGAACGCCGCCATCAACATAGTTTACATTGTCGATTTTTTTTGGGGAGAACAGAACAGGCAAACTGCATGAGGCGATAATTTTCTCGAGCAATTTTCCTTGAGAGAAAGTAACACAATGTCCATTATCTAAATTTGTTGCCACGATTCTAAGAGGGATTTGCAACTCTTCGAAAGTTTCGGCGCGAAGTTTCTTTTTCAGGAATTTTTCAAATTCGTTAATATTAAAAAGTCCGCCGCTCATTTCAAGCGAAGCCATTTCGCGAAAGCTCACCTTGTGAAAGAAGTCGCCAATCTCATCAGGCGAGTAGCCATCAGCATACAGAGCGCCAACAATAGAGCCGGCACTGACTCCGGAGATAACATGAGGTTTTACACCATATTCTTCCAATGCTTTTATTGCGCCGGCATGACAAAGGCCTTTAATTCCGCCGCCACTCAAAGCAAGTCCTATTCTGTACGGTTTTGTGATATTTTGAATTTCCATTTCAGATAAATTAAAAAAGAATTACTTGCAAAGGTAGTAATTTCTGGGGCAAAATGCAATTTGTTTCATTTCCACTGATTGCATTTTGTCCACGAATAGCACGAATGTTCACGGATTGGATTGTCCACGAATAGCACTGATTTGATATCCACGAATTACACGAATGAACACGAATGTAATGTTATATGATTGTGATTTGTAACATCATAACATTATTCGCAACCTTATTTAACAACAACACAACCTTAGTAGCGCAATGTGTTTCGTATCCGATACCCTAACCTTATTACATTATTATCTGTAAAACAATTTACGAGATTTATTGTCGGAGGAATAAGGTAATAAGGTTTGAAATCGGGGAGGGGATGTTGTTGCTACTAAGGTTGTGTTGTTGGTAAATAAGGTTGAGGATAAGGTTTCTCTTTCTGGATTGCTTCGTCGCTACGCTCCTCGCAATGACGGAATCTTCAAATCATCACATTTTCAAATCCCCGTCAGGGGATTCCGAACGGTAGCCCCGAGGGTTGAAATAATGATTGTTCAGCGCCATGCGTGAGGGATTGCAGCGGTACCCCGCAGCGCATGGAATATGGTAGGTAAAGACGCAATTCATTGCGTCTCTACAATGATGACGCAATGAATTGCGTCTAAACGATGATGATGCAGCGGAATATATGGTTATGATTAATGGTCAAATGTAAAATAATAAATATGTAAATTCTGAAAATTTTGTCATTCTGTCTATCACACAAAAAAAGCGGAAGAATTTCTTCTTCCGCTTTCTGTTATGATTGATGTTTGTTTTTACATTTCATCATATTCTGCAAGTATTTCTTTTACGCCTTCTTGTGTAACGCGACCGTAGGTTCTGTCACCGATTAATACTACCGGAGCTAAACCGCAAGCGCCAACGCAACGTAAGCAGCTTAAAGAGAATTTGCCGTCTTCTGAGGTAGCGCCAACTTCAAGATTTAGTTGTTTTTTGATTTCATCTAAAATCTTTTCTGCACCACGAACATAGCAAGCTGTGCCCATACAAATAGAGATAGGGAATCTTCCTTTTGGTTTCATTGTGAAGAATGAATAGAAGGTTACTACGCCATATACTTTTGCTACGGGAACGTTTAATTCTTTTGATACAATCTCTTGAACTTCAGCAGGAAGATATCCGAAAATACCTTGTGCTTTGTGCAAAACATTGATAAGCTCACCGGGTTCATTATTGAATTCTTTGCAGACTTGTTTTAATTTTTCTACATCGTCTTTGCGAAGAGTTATTTTGATATTAGCCATTTCTTTTTAATTTAAAAGTTAACAAATTGGTTATTCAATACAAATTTCAACTTTGCTTTTGTCGAAATAATGAGTATGCAATAAATGATGCGACAATTCACCGCAAGGTTTGCCTAAGAACTCTTCATATAACTTAGTGATATATGGATTCTCATGCGATTTTCTGATAGGTTTGTTTTTGTCTTCTTCATAAATTGCTGTGTGACGAGCTTTGATAATGCTTGCATCTCCATGGTGTAATGGTTGTCCGCCGCCGGCAATACATCCGCCCGGACAAGCCATGATTTCAATAGCGTGGAGGTTGCATTCACCTTTCTTAATGCATTCTAAAAGTTTACGAGCGCTGCCTAATCCGTGAGCGATACCAATATTAATTGGTGTGCCGTTGAAATCGACAGTAGCTTGACGAATATTTTCTAATCCGCGTAAGCACTCGAAATCAATTTTTTCTAATTTCTTTCCTGTGAAGAGTTCGTAAGCGGTTCTTGCTGCAGCTTCGATAACACCACCGGTTGTACCGAAGATTACAGAAGCGCCTGTTGATTCTCCTAATGGATTGTCGAAATCTGCATCTGGTAATTTGTTGAAATCTATGTTAGATTGTTTGATTAGATGTGCTAATTCTCTTGTTGAGATTGAGTAGTTTACATCTGGATCTCCGTTTTCTTTGAACTCATCACGACCGCATTCGTATTTTTTAGCTAAGCAAGGCATAACTGATACAACTACTAAGTCTTTTCTGTCAACGCCGATTTTTTTAGCGAAATAATTTTTAGCTATCGCGCCGAACATTTGTTGAGGTGAACGTGCTGTTGAAGGAACGTCTCTCATGTCGGGGAAGTAATACTCGAAGAAGTTTACCCAAGCTGGGCAGCATGATGTTAAGATAGGAAGTTTAACTTCTTTATCGCCATTGAGATATCTTGTCAAACGATCGAGTAACTCAGTGCCTTCTTCCATGATAGTAAGGTCGGCAGCAAAGTCTGTATCGAATACGTAATCGAAGCCGATTTCTCTAAGAGCGGCAGCCATTTTACCTGTAACGATAGTACCTGGTTTCATGCCAAATTCTTCGCCTAAAGCTACGCGCACTGCAGGAGCTGTTTGTACAACAACAGTTTTTGTAGGATCTGCGAGGTCTCTGATAAGTTGAGGAGTGTGGTCAACTTCTGTGAGAGCGCCTGTTGGACAAACTGCAACACATTGACCGCAATATGTACATGATGATTTGATGAGGTCTTGCTCGAAAGCAGGAGCAACAACAGCTTCGAAACCACGGTTGATTGCTGATAAAGCGCCAACGGTTTGAACTGTGTTACACATCATTTCGCAACGACGGCACATGATACATTTGTCAACATCACGAACGATAGATGGAGATGTATCCATACGATATGTGGATTGTGCTCCTTTGTAAGTGATTTGTCTGATTCCCAAGTCTTGAGCTAAAGTTTGTAATTCGCAATTACCGCTTTTCGCACAAACCAAACAATCTGCAGGGTGATCCGAAAGGATTAATTCAACGACTGTTCTGCGGGCGTTTAAAATTCTTGTTGTGTGAGTTTTGATGACCATTCCCTCGAGACATTCGGTTGCGCAAGCAGGAGCGAGGTTTTTTCTACCTTCAACTTCTACAACGCAAACTCTACATCCACCGGGTTTGTTCTCAATATTCATATCATCGAGATTAAGATAACATAAAGTCGGGATATGAATACCGTTCATTCTTGCTGCTTGTAATATGGTAGAACCTTTTGGCACTTCCACATTTTTATTATCGATATTTATTTTAATTGTTTCCATTATTCTCCTTGATTATTTAATTTCGATAGCATTAAATTTACATTTATCTTTACATGCACCGCATTTGATACAGATTGATTGATCAATTACGTGAGCTTCTTTACGTTCACCTGTGATAGCGTTCACCGGACAGTTGCGTGCGCATAATGTACAGCCAACACATTTCTCAGGATCAATAACATAACGCATCATGCTGCGACAAACACCTGCGCGACATTTTTTGTCAACAACGTGTTCTACATACTCATCCCAGAAGTTATCAATGGTTGATAAAACAGGGTTTGGAGAAGTTTGTCCAAGTCCGCATAAAGCTGTATCTTTAATAACTTTACTTAAGTTTTTAAGATTGTCGAGGTCTTCCATAGTACCTTCGCCTTTGGTAATCTTATCTAAGATTTCGTGTAATCTCTTATTACCAACACGACAAGGAGTACATTTTCCGCAAGATTCTTCAACTGTAAATTCAAGGTAGAATTTAGCGATACTTACCATACAATCGTCTTCATCCATAACAATCATACCGCCGGAGCCCATCATAGAGCCAGCTGCGATTAAGTTATCATAATCGATAGGAGTGTCGAGATGTTTTTGTGTTAAACAACCACCGGAAGGACCACCTGTTTGAACGGCTTTAAATTCTTTGCCGCCTTTGATTCCGCCGCCGATTTCGTAAATTACTTCACGAAGTGTTGTTCCCATTGGTACTTCAATTAAACCAACGTTGTTGATTTTACCTGCGAGAGCAAAAACTTTTGTTCCTTTAGATTTTTCAGAACCGATTGATGCAAACCATTCAGCGCCTTTGTTTATGATGATAGGGATACAAGCGAAAGTTTCAACGTTGTTCACGTTGGTTGGTTTTTCGAGATAACCGCTAACAGCTGGGAATGGTGGTTTGAAAGTAGGTTCACCGCGGTGACCTTCCATTGAGTGGATAAGAGCTGTTTCTTCACCACAAACGAAAGCACCTGCTCCGTAACGAAGTTCAATATCAAAACTGAAACCGCTACCGAGGATGTCATCGCCTAAGAGTCCGTATTCACGAGCTTGATCTAAAGCTATTTTTAATCTGTGGATAGCTAATGGATATTCAGCTCTGATATAAACGAGACCAACGTGAGCGCCGATACAATATCCGCAGATAGTCATAGCTTCGATGATAGAGTGGGGGTCGCCTTCAAGGATTGAACGATCCATAAATGCGCCTGGGTCACCTTCGTCAGCATTACAAACTACGTATTTTTCATCGCCCGGACTTTTGCTTGCGAGTTCCCATTTTAATCCTGTTGGGAAACCGCCGCCGCCGCGACCTCTTAAACCTGATTTTTTAATTTCGTCGATAGCGCTTTGAGGAGTCATTTCCAAAAGAACTTTACCGAGAGCTAAGTAAGCATCACGAGAGATAGCTTCGTCAATATTTTCAGGATCGATGAATCCGCAGTTATTTAAAGCAATTCTAAGTTGTTTTTGGTAGAAACCCATGTGTTTAGAATCGCTGATATGTTGTTGAGTTTCAGGGTCTGTGTATAATAATCTTTCTACTTTACGACCTTTAACGATGTGTTCTTCGATAATGATAGCAGCATCTTCCGGAGTTACGCGGACGTAGAAAGTATTGTCAGGCATAATTTTAACGATAGGTCCTTTTTCGCAGAATCCGAAACAACCTGAAGTAATCACCTGAACATCATTTTGCAAGTTACGAGCTTCGAGTTCCTTTTTTAGGTTCTCGATTATGCCGGCGCTGTCGGATGCTTGACATCCTGTACCGCCACAAACTAAGATATGATATTTATAAGTTGCCATTTTTCCTCCTAATTTAATTATTCAACTGATTTGTAATTTTTAGGGATAATGCCTTCAACCAATTCGCCGTTTTTGATATATTTTTCAATAATCTCATTAGCTTTAGTTACATTAACGTAACCGAAAACGATTGGTTCTTGACCGGGTAGAGTAACCTCGATGGTAGGTTCTGCGTAGCAGTATCCCATGTCACCGGTTTGGGTAACAATAGCATCAATGTTTCTCTTAGGTAACTCTTCACTTAGATAGTTGAACACTTCCTTAGCACCGGAAGCGATTCCACTTGTAGCCATACCAACCTTAATCTGAACCATAGATTCAGGGTTGTTGGCATTCTCTCTAAGCTTAATTTTGTCTTGTAATTCCGATTTAACTTTACGGAGATCGTCAAGTGATTTAATTTTTGCCATAATTTTTTAAATTTTGCTGCTGTTATTAAGGAAAAATACCAGCAGTAATTAATTGATTATTAAATATTTAATATTTGTAAAAATAATTATTTTCTATTTTTTAAAAACTTTGCAAATGTAGTTATTCATTTTGATATTTACAAGGAAAAGTGATTAAAAAAAAGATATATTCTTAGTGTGTTGATTCTCAAAAAAATACTGTATTCCTTTAATTAAAAACACAAATTAAGTTAGTATGTATAATTCACTTAAAATGTTAATCGTTCTTCAGAGATCAAATTTCCATAGATGTGTACATTTCCCCAGCAGTAAAATAGCAGAAAGATTGAGGTTCAAAATACGAAGCTGGATTTATTATTATGGCAAATTCTGCTTGAGTGATATGCGGAAAGTCTTCCGATTGTTGCACATCCGACTTGTCAAATGGATACGCAATAAATACCGCATGTACAGGAAACAACGCAGGGGCAGTGCTTACAAATATTTGCAGAGTCTATCTCGCAGTTATCCGACATAGTTCGAGCACTGGCAGTACGAAGGACTCCGTCCATAACCGACTTGGATTAAGAAGAGCCGTATGAATCGTTAGGTTCACGTACGGTTCTGTGAGAGGCTTAGGGGTGAAATTGCTTTTGGCTGCTTGACTATTCTGCTTTCCATATTTCGGTGTCTGGGTGAAATTCTTTCCAACCAAACCACCAATGATTTTGAAATTTTAGTCGTTCATTTGTTGTCTTATTCGTTCCATCAATTTGATTTGTGTTAGGATTGTATTGTATAACAATGTCCACACCACCTAAATTGTCTGTTATTTCTGTTACTTTTTTAAGTTCTGAAATTGGATACGCTTTGCTTTGTCCGTTTAGTTTCAAACCCCAAACTTTTTCTCTAATCAACAAACCTGTTAAGTCTGTCTTGCCCGGTGCAACAAAGTTTCCTGTCACTTTTTTCAGAACTTTCAATAATAGTCCTTTCGGAACAAAGCTTTTGCGAATATTCTCGCTTTCTTTTGCTATAAAAGTGTTTGGATTTTGCTTTATCCAATCTGTCAATATCGTTTGTTGGTAATAATAAAATTCAAGCTGTTTCCCTTTTAACTTTCCGAACATTGCTTCGCCTGTTCCTTGTTGCCAAACCGTTCCTGTCTGCAAGTCCCGAATAATCATATTTCGCCTATGCACACCAATAACTTCAAAAGTCAAACGTAGTCCATCAACAATTGGGTTGTAAAGCATTGTGCTACGGCAGGCGGCACAATAAGAAACAAGCAAAGGTTTTTCGCAAAACATATCGTTCAAAATGTGTCGTGGCATTATCATTTCGTCAATGGGATAGCAAATAGAATTTCCTTTATCATCTGTGTAACCAACAACTTCGGTATTGTCGGAATAAATACGGTCTTTTTGTTTTAGAATTTGTTTGTCGTCAAGTGCTATAAATAAGTTTGGGTTTGCGTTGAACAGAGAAAGAATCCAAAAGAGAGCAAACGGAATAGCAATTGAAAGCAAAACGCAAGTTGTTGGGTTTGTACTTGTGAAAATTATGAATGTTGCTAACGCTAAAATTCTAAAAATCCAACGTTTCAACGGATAGTTGTGCGACCAACCGTAACCAAGTGACAAAAAGAATGTCGGCAGTTGTAAATACAAGGCACTTACAATACTCAATGTCAAACTTAATATTCCGAATGTTGCTGTCATTTCTGTCGTTTGTTAAATTGCCAATATGCTTGTGCTTGTTGCGCAACTACTTGGAGACACTCGTTCCGCAGGATGATTTTTACCGCATGCTTAATCAAGCGATAGATTTGCGGTTTCTGTATAAATCTACCCGACAGTATTACGGGACTGAGGGACATGAAAGCATCGATCCAATAGTTTTCTTCAAAATCTGTATTGTCGGATATCTGAACAACATCACCTCCGACCGTACTTTGATTCGTTTTTGTGCTAATT
>JAJDHA010000040.1 GCA_030265965.1 Odoribacter sp. OttesenSCG-928-L07 | reverse complement strand
AATTAAAATAAAATATTATGTTACAAGTTGAAAATTTAACTAAGGTGTTTCGTACGGAAGAAATCGAAACCGTAGCTTTAAACGGTGTATCTTTCGAAATAAATCAAGGCGAGTTCGTCGCTATTATGGGTCCATCAGGTTGTGGAAAAACAACATTACTCAACATTCTCGGATTGCTCGATAATCCAACTTCCGGAAAGTACAATCTTCTCGGAAAAGAAGTTGGAGCCCTCAAAGAAAAAGATCGCACTCTCTACCGTAAAGGAAATATCGGATTTATCTTCCAAAGTTTTAATCTTATAGACGAACTTAACGTTTTCGAAAATGTTGAACTTCCTCTAATTTACTTGAAAATCAAAACTTCTCAAAGAAAGAAAATGGTTAATGATATTCTCAAAAGAATGAATATCAGTCATAGAGCAAGCCATTTCCCACAACAACTTTCCGGCGGACAACAACAGCGTGTGGCTATTGCAAGAGCCGTTGTTGCCGGACCGAAATTAATCCTCGCCGATGAGCCAACAGGAAACCTCGACTCTAAAAACGGCAAAGAAGTTATGGATCTCCTCACAGAATTAAACCGCGAAGGAACAACAGTTGTTATGGTAACACACTCTCAGAAAGATGCTTCCTACGCTCGCCGTATCCTCGATATGTTCGATGGCGCACTTGTGACGGATGTGACGAGTGAACTTTAGGTGACGGGTGACGAGGAGTGACGGGTGACGAGTGACGCGTGACGAGTGACGAGTTATAAAATTCGAGGTTACGGGCACCATTCGCACAACGTATGAGTATAAAAAACCGTTAACATACCACCGCAATCATATGTTCATTTCTGAGATTTTAGAGCTGAAAACGCGAAATAATTCAGCCCAAGCCGTGAGGCTTGGGTCACGAGGTACGAAACAATGATTGTTTCCGCAAACGAAACAATGTTCGTTCCCGCAATCGATACGATAAATGCAACAATTACCGTTTCGCGCCGCGTGAGGGATTGCAGAGATACCCCGCAGCGAGCGGATTAATTGAGAATGGAGAATGAAATGAAAGAAATGAATAAATGTAAAAAAATCAAATATGTAAATTCTGCAAATTTTGTCATTCTGTCTATAATACGAACATACAATAATTTCTAAAACCAATGTCAATAAAATCATCCCTAATATTTTGGAGCCGAAACAAAGCGTACAGCTTTATCTGTCTTTTCGGCTTAATCGTATCTTTAGTTTTCGTTATTATTATTTCCAATTATACGAAAAATGAATTATCAACCGATAACTTTCAAACTAAAGCCGACAGGATTTATGTCC
Source organism: Odoribacter sp. OttesenSCG-928-L07 (assembly GCA_030265965.1). Lineage (GTDB taxonomy): Bacteria > Bacteroidota > Bacteroidia > Bacteroidales > BM520 > RGIG7150. The sequence continues at coordinate 11,963 of JAJDHA010000040.1, read as the reverse complement.
TTGGCAATGAAAGTGTTTATGGTTGCGCTTATAAGCTTGCAGACCACTTGGTTGACAGATATCCGGAGATTGAGAAAATTTGCGTTACTACGGTACAATCAGGAATACCAACTGTAATCGGAGAAAATAAATATACCACTAATATTACTTTCGCTGACACAACTTTCTTTGAACTTTTTGATTTTGAACTCGTTCTTGGCGATAAACAAACAGCACTTGCAGCAATGAACAGCGCAATCATTTCCGAATTTTTTGCCAATATGGTTTTCGGGAACGAAAACCCAATGGGAAAAGCTTTGAATCTTAATGGTACAGAAGTTCAAGTAACAGGGGTGATAAAAGATTTCAAAAATTCTCTATTTCCTGATAATGAGATTCTTATTAGAATGGAACAAATAGGTAATTATAATTCCGGTATGGTTGATCCGTATATGAGCAATGCCGGTAGTAGCGTTATGTTTATTCTTGCTAAGGAAGGAACTAATATTCAGTCGCAAATTCCTGATATGCTGACTCTTTTCAATGAAATTTATTGGCCCTACGAAATGGGACATTGGGAGAAAGTTCTGCTGACTCCGATGAGAGATGTGTATTTCTCAGATATTGATATCAACGGTTTTAATCAAGGAAATAAGACCTTAGTTTTCATATTAATATCCGTTAGCATTCTAATTTTAATCTTCGCAATCATCAATTATATCAATCTTACTGTTGCGCAATCGAGTTTTAGAGCTAAAGAAATGGCAACTCGCAGATTGTTGGGAGCTTCACGCTTATCCGTTTTTACAAAACTAATTATCGAGTCGCTAATCGTTACTTTTATCGCATATTTCATTGCCCTGTTTATCGCATCAGGATTGGATAAACCTGCCGCTAATCTGCTTGGTGCTCGTGACTTATCGGTTTTTGGCAATATGACATTAGCTTACTTCTTGATAAACATTTTGGTTGTTTTTATTATCGGAGTAATTTCCGGACTCATTCCTGCCTTCATCATTTCAAACTTTAAACCGATTGAAGTTGTAAAAGGTTCTTTTGTCCATAAAACAAAAATGGTCTTTAGCAAAGTTTTTATCACAATTCAAAATATTATTACTATTGCACTGATTACTTGTAGCTTAATTATGATTTTACAGGTAAGATTTATGTTGAATGCACAATTGGGATATAGTACTGAAAATATTATTGATATTGATAATATGGTTTTTGGAATGCCAAAAGCAGAGACATTTAAAAATGAGTTGCTGAGTTTGGCAAATGTTGAGGATGTCGCTTTTTGTCAAGGTTATCCCTTGAATCGCGGGAATAATTTTACCATGAAATACAATGACAAAAGTATCAGTTTTCAGGCTTTTGCCGGCGATTCTGCATTTTTTAAAATGATGGAATTTGAGATTATTCAGGATAATCATATTCCAAATTGGGGTATCTGGTTTAATGAAACTGCAATGAAAGAAATGGAATTGCCTTATGATACTTTGAGAGCAAAACTTTGGGGCGAACCGCAGAATATTGCCGGAATTATGAAGGATTTCCAATATGGAAGTGTGGCGGAAAAAATTGGTCCGACAATGGTTTATTACGAAAACTTTAAAGGAGAAAATGATTATGTTTGGTCGTTTCTTGTAAAGGTTACCGGCGATCCTGTTCAAGCTATGAATGATGTAAAAGCTGTTTACGAAAAAGTTTCCGAAGGAGATGTTTTCCCAGGCGAATTTATTGATGTTCAGATTCAAAAGATGTACGAGAGCGAAAAGAAAACTTCGACAATATTATCTGTTTTTACGATAATGGCAATTATTATTTCAACTTTGGGATTGTATGCGATGTCTGTTTATTTCATCCGTCAACGAGCAGGAGAAATAGCAACAAGGAAAATCTTCGGTTCGAGCAACAAACAAATTATTTCCAGATTACTCAAGAGTTTCTTGATATTGGTAGGTGTTGCTTTTGTTATTGCGATTCCGGTGATATGGTATTTTATGACTAACTGGCTAAGTGATTATCCTTTACGGATTAGTTTAAAAGTATGGATGTTTCTTGCCGGCGGCGGTGCAGCATTGTTAATAGCTTTCCTCACAGTTTTATACGAAAGTGTAAAAGCAGCGAATGCTAATCCGGTGGAGAGTATTAAGAGGTAATTTTGTAATTAACGTTTCCCAAAAGTCATCTTATAATCGCATCTGATATTTCCGCCACGGATGTCGTTTAATCGTTTTCTTAAAAAGAGTTTTGTAACATTGCTCAGTCTGTCGGTAAACACAACACCTTCAAGATGATCGTATTCATGTTGAATCACTCTTGCGAGGACTCCTTCAAACCATTCTTCTTTTTCTTGAAAATTTTCATCCATGTATCTTAGAAGTACTTTGCTTTTTCTTGCCACATCCTCATGAACATCAGGCAAACTCAAACAACCTTCATTAAAATACCATTCTTCGCCTTCTTCAGAAATAATTTGCGGATTAATGAATACTTTCTTAAAATCCTTAGCCTCAGGATAATACTTTTCGTAAGGATTTGCATCTATCACAAATAATCGAATTGACTTATTAATTTGAGGCGCAGCTAAACCAACACCTTCCGCATTGTACATGGTTTCAAACATGTTTTCAATTAAAACATTCAATTCAGGATAATCTTTATCAATATCTTGTGCTACTTTTTTTAAAGTAGGATGACCTAATGCTACTATTGGTAATATCATAACTTTAAATTTTTATTTTATGTGATCTTCCACAACTTTCAAACTGACTCATCTTTACACATCACGCGTCACGCGTCACTCGTCACTTGTCACCTGTCACGCGTCACTCGTCACACGTCACGCGTCACTCGTCACTCGTCACACGTCACACGTCACTCATCACACTCCATATAAGTTTGTAAAATAATCGTTGCACTAACTCTGTCAACCAAGCTTTTATCTTGTCGTTTCGATTTCTTCGCGCCGGACATTAAAATTGCTTCTTGCGCCATTTTCGAAGTAAATCGTTCATCCACCATATTAACAGGTATTTGCGGATACAACTTCTTTAGTCTATTTACAAAAGGGGTAATATATTGCATCGATTGAGAATCTTTCCCTGACATATCTGTTGCATAACCTACAATAAAAGCATCTATCTGATTATCTTTCAAATAACCTTCAATAAAACTAAAAATATCATTACTACTAACAGTTGTTAAAGCAGTTGCTATGATTTTCAGTTCATCACTAACGGCTATGCCTACTCTTTTCTTGCCGTAATCTATTGCAAATAATCTTCCCATAAGACGTTGCAAAGGTACTGTTTTTTTCGTACTTTTGTAAAATTTTTTATGAAAGAGTTAATTGCAAATATTGAAGCTTTTTGGAGTGACCGTTCTAAAGGTAATTCGCCTGAATACAAAGAGATAGTCTTTGAAAGCATAAGATTATTGAATGAAGGGAAATTACGCGTTTGTGAGAAGAAAGATGATGTTTGGCAGACAAATGAATGGTTAAAAAAAGCAATACTTCTATATTTTACCATCAGCGAGTTGAAAGAAATCACTGCTGGTGATTTAAGCTTTTATGACAAAATTCCAACAAAAAGCAATTTTGAAGAAATGAAAGTTCGTGCTGTTCCTACAGCAATTGCGAGATACGGTTCTTATATCGCTCCGAATGTTATTTTGATGCCGAGTTACGTTAATATTGGCGCATACGTTGATTCGGGTACTATGGTAGATACTTGGGCAACTGTAGGTTCATGCGCACAAATCGGCAAAAATGTTCATCTTAGCGGAGGTGTTGGAATTGGTGGAGTTCTCGAACCCTTACAAGCAAATCCGGTAATTATTGAAGACGACTGCTTTATCGGCTCACGAAGTATAATTGTCGAAGGAGCTTTTATTGACAAAGAAGTTGTCATTGGCGCAAATACAGTTATCACCTCATCAACACAAATCATTGATGTTACAGGAGATAAAGAATTAATCTATAAAGGTTATGTGCCACCAAAGTCTGTAGTTATTCCTGGAACACGCAAAAAAACTTTTCCTGCCGGTGAATATGATATTGCTTGCGCTTATATCATCGGTAAAAGAAAAGATTCTACCGATAAAAAAACTTCTTTAAATGATGCCTTACGAATGACGGAAGAAATTAATTTATGATTATTGACGATAATTTTAACAGAATAGTTGCCGGAGCAGTTGAAATATTACGAAAAGGCAAAACAATATTATATCCAACAGATACAATATGGGGAATAGGTTGCGATGCAACTAACAGTAAAGCTGTGGATAAAGTTTATCAAATTAAAAGAAGACCGGAAGACAAAAGTCCGATTTTACTTATTGATGATGAAATGAAACTTTTCGATTATGTCGATAACATCCCACCTATTGCTATTGATCTGATTAACAGCGTGCGAAATCCTGTTTCCATTATTTATCCGAGAGCAAAAAATCTTCCTGATAATGTTATTGCTAACGACGGTTCTGTGGCTATTAGAGTTGTTAAACATACTTTCTGTAAAAAGCTCATTAATTTACTCGGCAAACCCATTGTTTCTACATCTGCAAATATTTCGGGACAGGCTACTCCTCTAACTTATAACGATATAGCAAAAGTTATCTTTGATGAGGTTGATTATGTTGTTAGTCGAAGTATGGAAGAAACTTTGGAAATTCGACCCTCAACAATAGTTAAATTCAACAAAGAAGGCGAATTTGAAATCATTAGATCTTAAACATCATGACAGACAACAATCATTTAACTTCATTAACAGCAATCTCTCCAATTGACGGAAGATATGCCGACAAAACTATCGTTTTAAGAAAATATTTTTCTGAATTTGCATTAATTAAATATAGACTTAAAACTGAAATAGAATATTTTATTGCTCTGTGCGAGTTGCCACTTCCTCAATTGGAAGAATTTCCTGAAAAAAAATTCGCAAAATTGAGAGATATTTACGAATCTTTTGATGTAGATGCTGCAGAAAAAGTAAAAAGAATTGAGAAGGTTACAAATCACGATGTTAAAGCTGTTGAATACTTTTTACGCGACTGTTTTGATGAACTTAATATTGCAGAATATAAAGAATTTATCCATTTCGGATTAACATCTCAAGATATCAATAATACCGCAATGCCAATGATGTTGCGTGATGCACATAAAGAAGTTATTATGCCCGAATTGGAATTAATTTGCGATAAATTATTCCAGATTTCCGAAGAATGGAAACACATTCCTATGCTCGCACATACGCACGGACAACCTGCATCACCGACAACACTCGGCAAAGAAATTTACGTTTTCTATGAAAGACTTAGCGAGCAAATGGAGCTTTTAGAGCAAGTTGAGTTTTGGGGGAAATTCGGTGGCGCAACAGGAAACTTAAACGCTCATAAAGTTGCATATCCAATGTTTGATTGGAGAAAGTTCGCTAAATTTTTCCTTGAAACATATCTGGGAATAAACAGACAAACAACAACAACACAAATCGAACATTACGATATGCTCGCTGCTTATTGTCAAAATATAATGCGTATTAATACGATTTTATTGGATATGAACAGAGATATGTGGTCGTACATTTCAATGGAATATTTCAAACAAACCATTAAAAAAGATGAAGTTGGCTCATCAGCGATGCCTCACAAAGTTAATCCGATAGATTTCGAAAATTCAGAAGGTAATATCGGTATAGCAAATACTTTGTTTTCATTTCTTTCTCAAAAATTACCGGTTTCGCGTATGCAAAGAGATCTCACCGACTCAACTGTAACTCGTAACTTGGGCTTACCTTTGGCATATTCATTAATTGCATACAAATCGTTGATGAAAGGTCTTGGCAAAGTAATTGTTAACGTGGATAAAATTACATCCGACTTAGAAGATAATTGGGCTATTGTTGCCGAAGCTATCCAAACAATATTACGTAGAGAATCTTATCCTGACCCATACGGTGCATTAAAAAATCTTACTCGCAAAAATACCAAGATTACAAAAACCGACTTACACGAGTTTATCGCCTCATTAAATATATCCAAGGAGGTAAAAGAGGAATTATATGCAATATCTCCAATGAATTATGTTGGTTATTCGGAAGAAATTTAAGTTCTTATAATTAATCTGGCGAGTGGTCAAAATCTTCTTCTAATTGTTTTATTTCTCTATCAAAATCGGATTCAAAAATCCGATCTTGGATTGTACGGTACTTTTCAAATTCATTTTCAGCAAATTCTTTTGCCATTTGAGCGGTAATTTTTCCACTATTATTAAGCACATCACGTTCATCAGCTTCCAAGAATTTATCAAGGCGTTTTGCCCAATCTTCCATTGTCATCGGGATATGCCTTTTAGCACGATCCTCTGCTAAATCTAAATATGCATTGACAATACGTCCTAATGATTCTAATTCTTTTTCTGTTAAATAATTTTTGGCAGTAACAACATCAGTTTTTACTATCTTTCCATTAGGACATTTTTCCCATGAAGTCAACCCCATGTATTCTTTTTCAGAATTCGCCCTTGACACAATGAGTTCGGCAGCTGTGTGACCATGAACTGCATAGTGCAATTTGTTTTGTACTTTTGCAAAAAACTCTTTTGTAACATTTGAATCTTTATTGTAATCCATTGCTGTAGCATAGATGTCGGTTATCTTCTGGTAAAATCTGCGCTCACTTAAACGTATCTCACGAATTTCTGCAAGTAAATGTTCGAAATAATCCTCATTGAGGAATGAGCCATTTTCCATGCGTTTTTTGTCGATAATATAACCTCGAATAGCATAATCACGCAAAACAGATGTTGCCCATTGTCTAAATTGCGTTGCTCTTTGTGAGTTTATCCGATAACCTATTGAGATTATAGCGTCAAGATTATAAAACTTTGTGTTATAGTTTTTTCCGTCATCCGCAGTATGTGCAAAATTTGCACATACTGAAAATTCTTGTAATTCATCTGTTTCAAAAATATTCTTTAAATGTTTAGTAACAACTGTTCTATTTATATCAAAAAGTACTGCAATAGCTTTTTGTGTTAACCAAACTGTTCCATCTTGCACCCTAACTTCAATGTTGTTGGAACCTGATTGAGATGTGAATACTAAAAATTCTACAGTACTATTTCGGATTTGTAACTTCTTATCTTTGTTCATGTTTTCATTTCTCCTATATTTTTTCAGAAGTATTATTTTCCTTAAAAAACATCCAAAATTACAAAATTATTTTGAATGTTTCACAAAAATATTTCTTGTTAATAATAAACATATTATTAAAACACCAAAATCAATCCAACAGCATAATAATCATTTCCAACAATAGGTGAAATCATCATTGCTCCATTGTTTGAATTTATTTTGTTTCTCTCAAACAATCGTTGATACATTGGCAGCATCAAATAACTAATTTCCACGCACACGATTCCTATTCCCGCACCCATAATCACGTCACTAAACCAATGGCGCTGATTAATCATACGAAATGTACCAACTGTAGCTGCCGACAAATAACCGGCAACTCCAATCCAGGGTGAGGTGTTTTTATATTCTTTAAATAAAATATGTGCTCCAACAAAAGCAGTAGTAGTATGTCCAGAAGGAAAAGAATTTTTTGCACCGGAATCCGGGCGTGGTACTTTTGTTGTATTTTTTACGCAAACTACTGTTATTCCTGCCAATAAAGCAGAATTAGCCAAAATTATAGTTTGATCTCTTAAATTATTTTCCGATTTTACTCCGCATAAATTCAAAGTGTACATTGCTACAGGAGTAACATATTGCAAATAATCATCAAAAGTATATTTTCTTGACACATTGCTTTTTATCTTTTCATTAATAGTATGGTCAAAATCTTGTAAAGATGTACTAAATCGGGTAGCAATTCCGTATGAAATAAATGTTGCCGGAATAATGTAATTTGCTATTGGGAAAGATTTTTCTTCTATTACAACATCCTTTTGTTTTAACGAATCAACTGCAAATCCAATATTCTTCTGAGGGATATTGCCTGAAATCTTCAAGCAAGAAAATACGAGAAAAAGTACGAGTATTCTTTTTATCAATATGTGGGAAAAATTCATACTCATCATTTAATAAAGAAACATCATCGTTTCGCTTTTTTATCATTCCAGTTCAAAAATTGGAAACCGTACGTCCATTCAATATGGTCTATTGAACCCAGATGCACCTTCATACATATTCCTAAAGAATGATTTCGATTTTTACCAAGTTGGTATTTAACACCTACTCTTTCGTAATATGGTAGGAAGAAAGGTTTACCTTCATAATCACTTCTATAATCATATCTATATATGTAAGTAGCAAAAGCAATATGTACAACAAACCTATTGTATAATATATCAACGTTAGCATAAACTGCAGAATTAAAACCCTTCCACTGCTCGCGTTCTCCTTCAGGAAGCATCATAGGAATCTCTGCACTATACATTAAATCTATTCCGGCGCCATAACGAAATGAAGGACGACACATTCTCGCAAATCCAATCTGAGTTGTACATGCAAAATATGTATTTAAACCACCGCCTTTTCTTGACTCTAAAAAACCGGGACCAATATTTATGTAGAAACTATTTTTAGGAAAAAACTCTGGTTTGATATCAAATTCTTTATTGATTTCTTTTCTTCCGTTGATATGGTATCTGTATCCTGCTTGCAACGCAACACCATTGGCACCTCTATTAGGCAACTTAACAGTACCATTTGATGAGTGAGAAATTAATGCCGCAAAAGTAATATCTGAATTTTTAGAAACTCTGAAATAAGTTCCAAGCTCAAGGTGAATATGACAATTAAGAGCTGTGCCGATATAAATATTATCAGGATTTGTTTCAGCATCATAAATACTTGTCCAATAAGACAATCCACCTCCCAACTTATAAGTTAAACCGAATTTCTCACGCTGAAATATTCTTCCATTTACATAGCCTAATAAAGCAAATCTTTGAGGAAAAAGCTCATAATTTGAAGTACCATACTTAAAAGTTACACCATAATCTGGGCATCCTAAATATTTCTCCCAATTTTGAGAACCAGTTGATTGTCTTCCGAAACTTATTGCAAAATTATATGTAGAATGAGCAACTAAATTTGAAAAATCTTCTTCTTCAGTTCCAATTAATCGACCGTAACTTATTGATGGTTCTATATATAAATCTTTAAAATTATTCTTTTTTTGTGCAAATAAAGTAGCATTTGCAAATACTAAGAATAAAATTATAATTATTAACTTATCGTTTTTCAAATCAAAAAAATTTTGGCAAAAGTAACGCTTTTCAATTATACAATAATCTTTTTTAACTATATAATTCCTGTAATTTCAATTTTTCGTGTAATTTTGCACAAAAATTTTTAAAATGGATTTAAAAGACATTCTTACAATTTCAGGAAAACCCGGACTGTATAAGTTAATTGCTAATAATAAAAACGGATTAATAGTTGAATCTCTTAGGGATAATAAACGTGTGGCAGTTTTTGCAACTGATAAAATAAGCTCATTAGATGAAATAAGCATTTTTATGGAAAATGAAGACATGCCATTAAAAGATGTTTTCGTGAAACTATATAAACATCTTGAACACAAACCCGTTGAACAAAATATTATCAACGATAACAAAAAGATGAAAGAACTTTTTAAAGCTTTTCTTCCTGAATATGACGAAGATAGAGTTTATGCCTCTCATCAAAAAAAATTGTTTCAATGGTATAATGAACTGCTTAGCTTAAATTTAATTGATGAAATAGAAGAAACTGCGGTGGAGGAGAAAGTGGATGAAACTGATAAAGTGGATAAAATAGATAAAGCCGATAAAGTGGATAAAACTGATAAAGTGGATGAAGCAAATTAAAAACCTTATCATTCTCGAAAACAAAATTCTTAATAACGTATATTTTATTCTAAAGTGTACTGCAGATGATGTTTTGCCTGAAATGAAACCGGGACAATTTGCTTCGATAAAAGTTGAAAATAATCCTGAGGTTTTTTTGCGCCGACCTTTTTCTATTCATGATTATGATAAAAAAGAAAATACTGTTTCTTTTCTTATCAAAATTGTTGGGAAAGGCACAAAAGAATTATCATCACTCAAAGCAGGTGAACGCATTAGCGTGATGCTTCCTCTTGGGAACGGATTTGATTATAATCCTAATGTAAAAACTTTGATTATCGGTGGTGGCTGCGGAATTGCTCCAATATATTTTCTCGCAAAACAATTAAAATCGGAAAATGGAGATTTTGATATCTTAATCGGTGGAAGATCTCAATGCGATTTGCTTTGCCAGGAAGAACTCAAACTTTTATCAGACTCATATTGCTCCACTGAAGATGGTTCGTTCGGTGAAATTGGTTTCGTTACTCAAAATTCTCGCATGACTCAAATGATTTCTAATTATAAGAAAATTCATTGTTGCGGACCGGAAAATATGATGAAAGCTATTGCCAAGATTGCAAAGGATAATAATATTGAATGCGAAGTTTCTCTTGAAAACACAATGGCTTGCGGATTCGGTGTTTGCTTATGCTGCGTCACCGAAACTGTTCGTGGCAACGAATGTGTTTGTACAAGCGGTCCTGTTTTCAATACAAAAGATTTAAAATGGTAAAACTCAAGGTAAATATCGGTAAATTAAAGTTAAAGAATCCTGTTCTTACTGCTTCAGGAACTTTTGGTTATGGCTATGAGTTTGAAGATTTTTTTGATGTTTCTCAGCTCGGCGGAATTATTGTAAAGGCAACAACAGCAGAGCTACGCGAAGGAAATCCTTATCCGCGTATGGCAGAAACATCCCACGGTATGCTCAACGCAGTCGGACTTCAAAACAAAGGCGTTGATTATTTTGTGGAAAATATTTATCCTAAACTTAAGAAAATCAATACCAATATTATTGCTAATGTTTCCGGTTCAACAATAGAATCTTGCGTTGAAGTTGCAGAAAAGATGAATAAGCTTGAGCATATCGCTGCTATTGAACTCAATATTTCTTGTCCCAATGTTAAAGAAGGCGGAATGGCTTTCGGAACAAATGCGCGTGAATCGTACAAAATTACATCCGCAGTTCGAGATGTTTATCAAAAACCGCTGATAGTCAAACTTTCTCCTAATGTTACCGATATTACAGAGATTGCTAAATCAGTTGAAGATGCCGGCGCCGACTCTGTTTCTCTCGTCAATACTTTTCTTGCTATGGCAATAGATACCAAAACGCGCAAACCTATTCTTTCGACAGTTACCGGCGGATTATCCGGTCCGGCAATAAAACCAATTGCGCTACGAATGGTATGGCAAGTTTATAAAGCGGTGAAAATTCCGATTATCGGTCTCGGCGGCATAATGAATGCAAATGATGCAATTGAATTTTTATTGGCAGGAGCAAGCGCAATCCAAGTTGGAACAGCAAACTTTATCAATCCTTGCAGCTCAATAGAAATTGTGAATGGAATTAAAGAATATTGCGAAAATAACGGAATTGCAGATATTACAGAGCTTATCGGCGGAATGATGTTATAGCATTAAGACAAAATCACTTCTAAACAAAAGGAATCGCAAACTTATCAATATCCTCCGACGTAATTTTATCTTCGCACAAGATAATCAATCTCTCAACAACATTTCTTAATTCTCGTACATTTCCGCGCCAATGAAGCGACTGCAATTTCTCTAACGCTTCGGTTGTAAACTCTATCGGTTGTTTACCCATATTGCCGGTTATTTCGTTTAAAAAATACTGAGACAAGATTGGTATATCCCCTGCCCTTTCTCTCAGAGGAGGAACATTTATAAGAATGACTGAGATTCGATGATACAAATCTTCTCTAAAGTTTCCTTTTTCTATTTCTTCGCGGATATTTTTATTTGTAGCCGCAACAATTCTAACGTTGACAGGAATTTCTTTTTCGCCACCGACACGGGTGATTTTATTTTCTTGTAAAACTCTCAAAACCTTCGCTTGAGCAGATAAACTCATATC
>JAJDHA010000004.1 GCA_030265965.1 Odoribacter sp. OttesenSCG-928-L07 | reverse complement strand
GAATATAAATCAGATGAAAATTTAAAAAACGAAATCAAAAAAACAAAAGTAATCCCCTACTACTCAAAGCAATAAATAATCAAACACTATCTGACAATATTTTTTTAATAAATTTATCATTTCAATTAAAAAAAATTCCGTACATTTGCAAACTTTTTTAAACGATTTAAAGATAAAATAAAATATCATGGGCAAGCACGAATTATTACAGTATGTTGACGATTTAACTCAGATTAAAGATTATCCGTCATTTCAAGCCGGCGATACTATTACAGTAACATATAAAATTATCGAAGGAAATAAAGAAAGAACCCAAAAATACCAAGGAGTTGTTTTACAACGTAGAGGTTCAGGTCCAACTGAAACTTTTACAGTTCGTAAAATTTCAAATAATATTGGAGTTGAAAGAATTTTTCCAATAGCTTCTCCTTTCATTGAAAGTATCGAAGTTAACAAACGTGGAAAAGTTAGAAGAGCAAGAATATTCTACTTAAGGGCATTAAAGGGCAAAAAGGCAAGGATTAAAGAAAGAAGATATTAATAAAGAACCAAATGCTGTCACATGTGACAGCATTTTTTTTGCATAAACTTTAATTAATACCCAAAAGATTTTTTGCATTATCAATAGCTGCTTGTGATATATTACTTCCACTAAGCATTGATGCAATAACGTTTACACGTTCATCACTATTTAATAATTTAATTCGTGTAAAAGTTCTATCCAATAACTCCTCCTTATAAACTAAAAATTGTTCATCGGCTTTTGCAGCAATCTGTGGAAGGTGGCTAATAGCAATAACTTGGATATTATGTGAGATATCTTTAAGCTTTAATGCAACCGAATCAGCAGTAACTCCTGAAATACCACTATCAATTTCATCAAAAATTACTGTAGGAATATCATTTTTAATTGCAATTACTGATTTTAACGCCAACATAACGCGCGACAATTCACCGCCGGATGCAACTGATGATAAGGGAGCCAATTGAGAACCGATATTGGCTGAAAAAAGAAATTCGACAAAATCATTTCCACTACTCGTATATGATTCATTTTCTGAAATATCAATTACAAATTTATTATTGATAATTCCTAAATCTTTAAGTATATCAGATATTTGCTGCGACATAATCTTGGCACAAGATTTTCGCGAATTAGAAAGCAATTGAGCTTTCTCTTTCATATCGGAATGCAGAATCTCAATTTCTTTATTGATTTTTTCGATTTCAAAATAAAGTTCGTTGGTATTACTCAATTTGTTATTGATATCATCTCTTATCTCAATCAATTCATTTACGGAATTAACTTTATGTTTATAAAGTAGTTTATTGATAAAATCCAATCTGTTACGAAACTCTTCAGCTTTAATTGGATCAAAAGAAACAGAGTCATTTATGTGCACAAAATCGTTGAAAATATCCTTAGTTTCAAATGCAATATTAGTAAGTCTTTCGGATAATTCATTTCCATTATCAATAAAGGAAGAGATAGTAGCAAAATTTGCATTAATAATTTTCATCAAATCTAATACATTACTATTCTCATTTTCAGATAATAAATTAATAGCAAGACTCAATTTTTCTTTTATTAATTCAGAATTTTCAAGTAAAGACAATTCCTTTTCAATCAAAGTATCTTCATTCTGATATAGATTTGCATCGTTGAGTTCATTGTATAGAAAAGACAGGTAATCTTGTTCTTGATAAATCTTATCATATATGGATTTCAATTCTGCTTTTTTATGGCACAATAAAGTGTATGAGTCGAATGTTATTCTATAATTATCAAGGATAGATTTATCGGTAATAAAATTATCGAGAAACTGTAATTGGTGTAAATTATCGCTTAATGAGAATTTTTGATATTGTGAATGTAAATCTATCAACAAGCTGCCCAAAGATTTTAGTACATTTAAAGCAACCGGAGTATCATTAACAAAGATTCTGGATTTTCCTTGAGCACTAATTTCTCTTCTTATTATACAATCAATGTTATAATCTATATCATTATCATTAAAAAAAGCAAATGAGAAATTATCTGGTAATTGAAAAACTGCTTCAACAACACATTTTTTATCTTTATCAAATAGGATTTTTGTATCAGCTCTTTCGCCGAGCACAAGGGAAATGGCACCTAAAATAATTGATTTTCCTGCTCCTGTTTCACCGGTTAAGCAGGTAAACCCCTTCTTAAAATCAATTGTCAAATTATCTATAAGGGCATAATTCGATATAGATAAGGATTTTATCAATTAGTATTTTTAACTTGATTATAACGAGTCATATTTGTCGGATCAATTTCCTGCATTACTTGCAAGAATTTATTTTTCTCCGCATCATTTGCCCCTGAGTATAGGTTAATAAACTCATCGCGTTTTGCCTCTAAAATGAGGTAAACAATATAAAGATTCGGTTTTTGACGATTAACATTTCTCAACTTTTCGATTGCTTGTGTTGCTGCAGATGTTCCCATTGCAATATTATCAGCCATAACATCTAAACCATTGCGATGATAAATATAATAAAACTCTCTTGCACCGTAATAAGAAGAATTAAGTAGATTTTCAATTAACCAATATCTGTTTCGTGTACCTTGTATCGACCTCCATCCCTTCTCATTTGCAGATTGCGCTGCATTAACTACCGATTGTGCTTTTTCATAATATTGAGTACCAGCACCCGGACTAAATGAGTCAAAATCAATACCCAACATAATATACATGTAAAAAGCAATAACACTCGTTAAGTTATTATCAAAGGAATTCTCATTAAAGATTAAAGGATCTGTTTCAACAAAAGTAAACTCAATATTTTGATCAACATAGCTAAAAAGTGTCGTATTGTAAGTAGAATTAAAAACCGGTCTTCGTAATCCCACATTAAGTTTACCTTCATATTGTTCTGCAGAAACAATATTATTAATCATCAGTTGCATGGTACACTCAATACGTTCTTCTTGACTGATATTGTAATTACACCATTTTTGACCATTAATAAATTCTTGAATTTGTTTTTGCATTTCTTGAAATCTTGTTCTATCAGTACTACCGTCGGAGGTATTAGATGTAACAGAAAAAGTACATCTAAAGTCTTGTTGTGCACTAACAACAATCGACAAAACCAACAATACTGAAATAAAAAACAAGCGTTTCATATTATTCCTCCGTTTTTTCTTTTACTTCTTTATTTTCCTCATCAACAGAAGTTAAAGGAGCAATAGGCACCTCTTCTTCCGGATAATATGCAGATAATTTCTCATTAAGAAATTCATAGATAGCAATTAATGTAGGCTTTGGTAATTGTTCATAAAACTTAGCCAATTCAATTTGTTCTCTATTTTCAAATATTTCTTCCAAGCTGTCACTGGGAGTTTGAAATTCTTCTATTTTACTAAGTAATTCCTCTTTTAATTCAAGACTTACTTGATTAGCTCTCTTAGAAAGAATTACTAATGATTCATAAATATTACCTGTTTCTTTATCAAAATCGTTGAGATTTCTTGTTACAGCTTCAGTACTTGTTCTGATCTTTTTATAATCCATGTTATAAATTATTTTATTTAATTTTATTTATATTGTTTAGCAGCATTATAATATACATTAACTTCTGCAATGTACTTTGATTCAGGATAATTTGTGATAAACTTTGTATAAGAATTAAAGACATCATCAAATCTTTCCTTTTTCTTACTATCAACGCTATTTTTTGCATATTCGTATTTAGCTTTTACAAGATAGTAAAAAATATCTTCTTTATGTTGAGTTCCCGGAAAATCTTTAAGAATATTATCAAAACAAACTACTGCGGCTTTGTATTCTTCCATTCTCAGATACATTAAAGCAATTTTATAATCTTTTTCTTCAAGTTTTGCTCTAAGCTCATCGATATAAATATTACATAAGTCAAGGTTTTCGCTATTTGGGTATGCATTAATATACGCTTGTAACTCAGCAATAGCATCGGTTGTCGGTGTCGGATCTAAAGAATATGTTGATGATTGATTATACTTACACATTGCAGCTAAAAAAGCACATTCTTCTGCTTTGGGATTCAAGGGATATTGTTTTACGTATTTCCTAAAATAATAATTAGCCAAAATATAATCTCCTTGCAAATAATGACTTTGCGCGTAATAATAATTAAGAGGTTCCTCTTTATCTGTTCCTTTAACAAGTACAGAAATTCTATCAAATAACTGTAAAGCATTAATATAATTTCCTTTTTCATACTGAACCATTGCTTCAGAATAAATCAGATTAGTGTCATCGGATTTTAGAACCTTAGCATAATTTGAGCATGACGACAAAATGACGAAACAACTTGTTAAGAATAATATTATGAACTGTTTAGATAATTTCATTTTTTTTAATAATAATCTGCAAAGATAATGTTTTTTTGTAAAATGAATTTTAATTATGATTTTTTAAAATTTGAGTTCTATTAATAATTTCTTTTTAGATAGAATGTTAATAAACATCTTGAAGATGAATATCATATACAAGAGTATTTCTCACAGATATCTTATTAAAATCGCCTGTAATACCATAAGCACGAAAAGAAGGTACTATCAATTTTGCCTTATCGCCTTTATGCATCAATAATAAAACTTCTTCCAAACCTGAAACTTCATTTGATTTTCCAAGAACAAACTCTTTAATACCGTCATTTTCTGATGAATAAATCGTATCTCCATTTAAAAATGTTAAGGTATAATCTAATACTACAATATCATTTTTTTTAGTTTTGACACCTCTACCTTTTTCATAAATAAAATAACGAACTCCTGTGTTTGTTGTTTGCATATCCCATTTATATCTCCTAACAAAATCATCAATTTGAATATTCTCCTTTCTGATAGCTTCTTTATTAGCATATTCGATAGCTTCTTTGGAAATGATTTGCTGTTCCGGAATCTGTTTATTCTTCTTATTACTACAGGAAGACAATGAAAACAACAAAACAAAAGCTAATACTAAATACTTATAATCAATCATATACTTTCTATTACTTCAACAAACAATTCAATTGCATCATTAATACTTTTATTATAATTGGCGCCTGCCGCATTTTTATGTCCGCCACCATTAAAATATGTTTTTGCAATTTCATTAACATTAATATTGTTTTTGGAACGAAAAGATATTTTCACTACGTTATTTAACTCCACAAAAGCAGCAGTAACTTCTATTCCTCTGATATTTAAGGCATAATTTACAACACCTTCAAGATAGCCGTCACGATAACCAAACTCTTCTAGCTCTTCTTTTGTTAATGAATAGTAGGAGTATTTTTTATCAACATTAATAACCAATTTATTATAAAGCACATGTGCAAACAATTTCATTCTTTCCACAGGGAAATTATTATAAATCAAATTATGAATATTTTTTGCATCAATATTATATTTTATTATTTCAGACAAAACAGAATAAGTTTGAGGAAGATTGCAATTAAAACTTAAAGAACCGGTATCTGTTATTATTCCAACATAAATAGGTAAAACAATATCATAATTAAATGATTCAAAGCCAATTGCTTTCAACACATAATACACTAATTCTGATGCTGCGCTTGCATTTTCATCATGAAATAACAACTCATAATTAGTATCATTTGTGAAGGGATGATGATCAATAAAAATTTTATGAGCTTTAGATATAAAAAATAAATTTTCCAAAGCACCCAACCTATTAGATTCATTAAAATCAACTGCAATAATAATATCTGCTGTATTAAATGCTTGATTGATTATTTCAATATGTTCATCAGGATTAAGAAACTTATCACTATTTGGAAGAAATGTTAAGTATTCAGGACATCTATCCGGTAAAATTGGAAAAACAACTTTATCAGGGAAATTTAGAGTAATAAAATTGTAAATCGCTAAAATTGAACCAATAGCATCACCGTCAGGTGAACGATGCGAACAAATAATAATACGATTTGAATTATGAATTAGATGTATTAGTTTGTCAATTTCATTTTTGGAGAACATAGATTAGAGTTATGTATAAAATTAATATGCAAATATAATGAAAATAAACTAAAAAATATTGTAAATAACAAAACCAAATATAATCTAAATAGTGATAATTTATGTTTACATTTGTAAACTTTGAAAGTTTACAAATGTAATATTGGTAAAATTAGATTGGTTTACATTTGTAAATTAATTTGTATATTTGTAAAAAATTAAATAAACATGATTTCAAGAATAATTAGAATAATGGAAGACAAGAATCTTTCAGCAACACAATTGGCAAATGAAATTGAAATTCAACGTTCTACATTGTCGCATATTTTAACCGGTAGAAATAAACCAAGCTTAGATATCATAATCAAAATCCTTAATACTTACCCTGAAATTAATAGCGAATGGTTAATTAAAGGATTAGGTAATATGTACAATAATCTTGACAATGTTTCAATTAACCCTAAGCAAGAACATAGAGATAAACAAGATTCACAAATCGAGTACAATGTTGAAAATTCTACAAAAAAGAAAACAATAAAGGAAAAAGAAGTAAGTTACAAAAGTGAAATTGAAAAAATAATCATTTTATATAAGGATGGAACTTATGATACATTTGTGAAATAATAATAAATATATTGATTAAATAAAATAAATTTATTTTGTTGGAGTTGCCTTTTCTCTATTCATTTTTTTGAACGATTCTCTATCAGTAAATTTTGGCCACAAATTTCGTAGAAATACTGTAACAAATCCTAAAGTTGTCATAATAATACTTCTCCTATTACGTCTAATTCCATTATAAATTTTTCTTGCAACTAATTCAGGTGCTTGCATTTTATTTTCGTTGCGTGGACTATATCCTTGTTCACTTCCATCAGATAAAAGAGCTTTAAATCTAATATCAGTAGCAACATATCCCGGAGCAACAACTAAAACTTTAACTCCAAGATCTTTATTTTCAATCCTTACAGTATCTAAAAAACCACGAACGGCAAATTTTGATGCGCTATAACCTGTTCTTCCGGGTAATGGTTGATAACCCGCAATGGAAATAACTCCTACTATTGTTCCTTTTGTTTCAATAATATAAGGCAAAGCAAATTTTGTACAATTGACAGTTCCCCAAAAATTTACATTCATTAACTCATGTAAAACTTTAAGTTCACAATCATTAAAATTTGCTCTCATTGAAATTCCTGCATTATTAACAAGTATATCAATTTTTCCGTATTTTTCAATTGTTCTTTCTATAAGATTTTTACATGATTCCTCATCGGAAACATCTGTTCTAACAGCAAAGACATCGCAGTTGAGAGAAGTCAATCTATCAACAATTACATTTAATTTATCAATACTTCTCGCTGCTAAAACAACCTTACTACCTCTTATTGCAAAATATTCTACAACAGCTAATCCAATACCAGACGAAGCTCCAGTAACAATTACAACTTTATCTTTCATAACAAATGTATTATGTTATTAAATAGATATTTATTTTTTTATATTTGTATTGCCTTTTAATTCAAAAGGTAAGTTTATTGATTTTAACAGCTGATTATCAGTTTGCATATTTATATTTCCTGTACAAGAATAATTTACAGCCTTATTGTTTGTAATAATTTGCGTTATTTCTTTAATCATACTTAAAGAATTAACTGTAATGTTAATAGGAACAGTAGATTTTGTATTTGCACCAATGGTTTTATTACTTTTAACAGTTCCTTTTGCCCATTCAACATTATTAATATTCAAATCGTAACTCAAATTATCTAACAACATTGAAAAGTTATTTTTATTTTCCATTTCACAGACAACATCTAAATTGATATTATTCAAATTTAATGAATTAACTTTAATTTCCTTAAAAGAAATTGATGGTGCTTTAAGCATTGGCACATTTCCTGTGAAATCAACGCTATATCTTTTGTTTTCTAATACCGGTAAGGGAATTGCCATTCCAACATTCATTTTATATGTAGCTTCTGAGGTATTTGAAAGAGATTTAATAACATTGTAAAGGTTTTTATAATTGATTTTTACTGGAATATCAACAATGGTGTATGAATTCGCCGCAATGGTAGTATTCTTTGTTAATGTATTTTTAAGAAATTCGTTATTGTTAATTGCTAAATTCCAATCAATATTTGGAAAAGGGATAGTAAAGCTATTCGGATTGTCAATTCTTACCTTAAAAAGTAAGTCAATATCATCAAAATTAATTTTACTTACTTCAAATGATTGTGCTTTAACTTTTGGTTCTGAAACAAGTTGTTTGAGTTGCGAACAACCGCCAAGAATAATAAGGGCAATTGCTATAAAATATATTTTTTTCATACACAAATAATATTTAATTTTAGATGACAAAGATAGATATAAATTTTATTTTGTAGAATTTAATAATTAATAAAGTATTATCTTTGAAAAATATTTAATAAGATTATTACTGTAAATTACAAAGTGTAATATGATGAGTCACAAGAAGAAACATAAGATTGGTTTTGCTTTTAGCGGTGGCGGAGCAAGAGGTTTTGCAGAACTTGGAGTTTATGAAGCATTTTTGGAATACGGAATCAAACCGGAAATTATTTCCGGAGTAAGTGCCGGATCATTAGTTGGCGCATTTATAGCAGATGGTTGTCAAACAACAGATATTCTTGACAAATTCAAAGATATGTCTTTCAGAGAATTTACAGATATCAGGCTTCATAACAATCGACAAGGAATATCAAAAACAACAAAATTACGCGCTTTTTTGAAAGAACATATTAAAGCTCGTACTTTTGAGGATTTAAGTATTCCGCTCCATGTTCTTGCAACTAATTTTGAAGAAGGAAAAACTGTAGAATTTTCGCAAGGATTATTGATTGCCGCTGTTGCTGCCTCGTGTTCGTTTCCGGTAGTGTTCTCTCCTACTGTCATTAACAAAGTGAAGTATGTAGATGGTGGTTTATTTAAAAATTTTCCGGTAAGTACTATTCGCGACAAATGTGAATTTCTTGTCGGAATTAATATTAACCCGAAAAGTCTTCAAAAAACGTCCGAAACAATTATGGGAACAGTTGAAAGATGTATCCATTTTGTTCTTGATGCAAATACTGAAAATGACGAACCTTTATGTGATATTTTAATAAAACCCGAAGCTCTCGGCGATTACTCCCTTTTTGATGTAAAATATCAACAAGAAATATTTGAAATTGGTTATGTAGAAGCAATTAAGATTATTAAGGAAAATGAAAGTGTATTGAGAAATTATAAGAATATTGGAATAAAGAAAACATCAAGATAACTCGTTTACACCTAAAATAATCCGTCATACACTACTCTGAGCATAATTGAAGCATAACTCACAATTCTCAATTTATTATTACCTTTGCAGCAACAAAAAACAACAATATTATGCTGAATTTTTTCAATCAAATCGACTTCCTTCAAATACTCAGCGCCTTCATGGTTCTTTTTGCAATTATTGATATTACAGGCTCAATTCCTATTGTAATAAACATAAAAAACAAAGGGAAAGAGGTACATCCACTTAGGGTTTCATTAATATCATTTTTTGTTTTGATTATATTTTTAATTGCAGGAGAAGGAATATTAAAACTATTTAATGTAGATATTTCCTCTTTTGCTGTTGCTGGTGCCTTAATAATTTTTGTTTTGGCAACTGAAATGATTTTTGATGTTGAAATATTCAAAACTCAAGGTCCAACTGAATCCGCAACAATTGTTCCTCTTGTTTTTCCTTTAATTGCAGGAACAGGGACTATCACCACTTTATTATCTCTTCGCGCTGAATATCACATGATTAATATTATTATTGCTCTTGCACTAAATATGGTATATGTTTGGATTGTATTAAAATATGTTTCCTTTGTAGAAAGAATTTTCGGAAAATCAGGTGTATATATTCTAAGAAAATTCTTTGGAATTATTTTACTTGCAATTGCAGTTAAACTATTCTCAAACAATCTGTTAATATTGATTCAGTCGATAAAATAAACGACTGCTACAATTTATAAGTTTTGGAATTTAGAAATGTATAAATGAAGTAAATATTGTTCATTCATTTCTACATTTCTTAATTCGTAAATTTCCAAATTCTTAACAAATAGCATTAAAACTATTCTGAAAAAACTCGTACTTTTGCAAATAAGCAAAATGATTTATTATGAATAGAGAAAATAAACCCGATTTTCTTTTTGAAGTAAGTTGGGAAATATGCAATAAAATTGGTGGCATCTACACTGTATTATCAACTAAATCTGATATTTTATACTCTGAATTTGGAGATAATCATATATATATCGGTCCTGATGTATGGATGGAAACCTCACAAACACCTGATTTTGAACTTGATGACAGTTTATTCAAATCATGGACAAGTGTTGCACACGAAGAAGGTTTGCTGTTTAGAATCGGCAGATGGAAAGTTCCCGGAAATCCCATAGTTATCTTGGTTGATTTTAAACAATATTTTTTGAATAAAAATACAATTTTCTCAAAATATTGGGAATTATACGGATTAGATTCTATTTCCGGACAATGGGATTATATTGAACCTGCTATGTTTGGTTACGCTGCAGCAATTGTAATTGAAAGTTTCTACAAATTTAATATTTCAGCAAAAGACACTATTATTGCTCAGTTTCATGAATGGATGTCAGGAATGGGTATTTTATATTTAAAGGATAATCTGCCGCAGATTGGCACAATATTCACAACTCACGCAACAATCATCGGAAGATGTATGGCCGGAAACGGAATGTCTTTATATAATGAATTGAATAATATTAATGCTCCGGAAATTGCCCAGAAATACAATATAAAGTCAAAATATTCTTTGGAAAAATTATCAATAAAACTTTGTGATGTTTTTACTACTGTAAGTGAAATTACATCAAAGGAATGTAAATCAATTTACGGTCGCGAAGCTGATGTAATCACTCCAAACGGCATTGACAGAAATATGGCGCCGGATATAGAGTTTTGTAATGAAAAAAGATTAATTGCAAGAACATGTATGCTAAATGTTGCTAATGCAATGTTCAACAAAAACTTTCCAAATGATACTCCAATAATTATTACTTCCGGCAGATATGAGTTCAGAAACAAAGGTATAGATATTTTATTGGAATCGTTATCAGGTTTAAATAATCCTAATCTTAAAAAAGAAACTTTGGTATTTATTACTGTCCCTGCAAACAGTATTTCTCCTGTTAAGGAATTACATGATAAACTTTTTAATAATGAGTCTGATGATGTAACTGAAAAACATTTAACTCATTACATCCATAATCCTGAACATGATCCAATCCTTAATTCATGCAAAAAATTTAATCTTAATAATGATATAAATAGTAAAATTAAAGTAATATTTGTTCCCGTTTATCTCAATGGTGATGATGGAATCTTTAATTTAAAATATTATGATATTCTTCCCGGAGCTGATTTAACTATTTTTGCATCTTATTATGAACCATGGGGTTATACTCCTCTCGAAAGTATCGCATTTGCTGTTCCAACAGTTACTACTAACCTTGCCGGCTTTGGTTTGTGGATAAAAGAACATTTAAACGATAATAATTCAGCTTTTGTGCTTCAGCGAGATGACAATAATTACAAAGAAGCTGAAGATAATCTTCGAAATCTAATAAAAAATTACATTAACAATGATATTTCTTCTCAAGATAATTACAGAAATAATGCTTTTAAATTATCTGATAATTTTTTATGGAACAAACTAATTGAATATTATTACGAAGCTTACGAAAACTCATTGATTTTGAGTTTAGCAAGAAAAGATCTTTACAAATATAAAATGCAAGATTATGAACAGAATGTTCATATCGACAAAGAATCCGGTCCTATTTGGAGAAAAATTTTCGTTAAACAAGATATGCCTGAATCTTTAAAAAGCTTGAAACACTTAAGTATGAACTTATGGTGGTGCTGGAATTCAGACGCAGAGGAACTTTTTAATAGTATTAATCCTGAACGTTGGGAAACTTTAAATCATAATCCTATTTCTCTTTTAGAATCTTTATCAGCAAAAGAACTTCAAGCACTCGAAGGCAATCCTTTATTTATTAATAAATTAAAAAATGTGCATGACAATTTTGAAAAATACATGTGCGAAAATAAGGATGATAGTAAAGTGAGCATTGCATATTTCAGCATGGAATATGGAATACATAATACATTAAAAATATTTTCCGGCGGACTTGGTGTTCTTGCAGGAGATTACCTAAAGGAAATGAGTGATAGAAATGAAAATATTACCGGAATCGGATTATTGTATAGGCATGGATATTTCAATCAAACATTAAATCATAGTGGTGAACAAATAACTCAAGTTACACCGCAAAAGTTTTCACACCTGCCGATTACTCCAGTTTATGATGAAAATGGTAATTGGAAAAAGGTTAGCGTGGCTTTACCTGCAAGAAATCTCACTGCAAAAGTTTGGCATGTTAGTGTCGGTAGAGTATCATTATATTTGTTAGATACAGATATTCCTGAAAATTGGGATAACGACAGATCTGTTACTTACCAACTCTATGGCGGTGATAATGAAAATCGCTTAAAACAAGAGCTTCTATTAGGTATTGGTGGAATAAGATTATTGCGCAGTCTTAATATTAATCCGAAATTATACCATTTAAATGAAGGACATGCTGCTTTTGCCGGATTAGAAAGATTAAGGGAGTTTATTCAAAATCAAGGGATGAGTTTCAATCAAGCAATAGAAATTGTAAGAGCCTCTACCCTTTTCACAACTCATACTCCTGTGCCGGCAGGTCATGATTTTTTCACTGAGGATATTCTAAGAACATATATTCCGCATTATGCTGAAAGACTTCAAATTAGTTGGAATGAGCTTATGAATATGGGAAAAATACATCCTGATAGTGGCGAAAAATTTTCAATGAGTGTTTTAGCAATTAATACCGCACAAGAAGTAAACGGAGTTAGTGAAATACACGGAAGAGTTTCTCGCGAGATGTTCCTGGATTTATTCCCGGGATATTATAGTAATGAATTATTTATCACTCACGTTACTAATGGAGTACATTACCCAACATGGGTTGCAAAGAAATGGCACAACCTGCATGTTGAAACTTTTGGTAATGAGTTTTTAAATGACCAATCGAATGCAGAACATTGGAAAAAGATATATAATGTTGATAACGAGACAATCTGGAATCTAAGAAACGAATTGAAGAAAGTTCTAATCATTACCTTGAAAGAACGCATTGCAAAGGAAATGACTGAGAGACAAGAAAGTCCCGCATTAATACTACAAACAATCAACGAATTAAATCCCAATAAACTCACAATTGGTTTTGCTCGTAGATTTGCAACGTATAAACGCGCAAATCTGCTATTCAAGAACTTAGACAGATTAAATGAGATAATTAATTCTGAAGATAAACCTATGCAAATTATTTTTTCAGGTAAAGCACATCCTGCAGATAAAGCCGGCCAAGATTTGATTCGCCATATTATTGATGTTTCGCGCAAACCTGAATTTATCGGAAAAATTGTTTTTGTCGAAAATTACGATATGGAAATTGCAAAGAAGATGGTTCAAGGCGTTGATGTTTGGTTGAATACTCCTACTCGACCACTTGAAGCTTCCGGTACAAGCGGTGAAAAAGCTATAATGAACGGCGTTTTAAATTTTTCCGTCTTAGATGGATGGTGGGCAGAAGGTTATAAAGAAAATGCCGGCTGGGCTTTAAAAGAAGAACGCACATACGAGAATCAAAACTACCAAGATGCATTAGATTCAGAAACATTATATCTTATCTTTGAAAGTCAAATTAAACCGCTATTTTATAATCGCAACGAAAAAAATATTCCAAACCACTGGATAGAATATATTAAAAATAATTTTGCTGAGATATCTCCAAATTTTACCATGAAACGTATGACTGACGATTATTTCAGTAAGTTGTATTCCAAGTTGCAAACTCGTACAGAAAGAATTGTTGATAGCAACTACCAGGTTGCTTTTGAATATGCGGCATGGAAAGAAAAAATGAAACAAAATTGGGAACATATCGAAGTAAAATCAGTTAACTTCCCTGAACCTGAAACACATCGATATAAGGTTGGCGAGGAATTTGAAATAAGTGTTACTTTAAAACTAAATGATATATCAGTCGATGATATTGCAGTAGAAGTAATTATCGGGAAAAAAGATGCAAAACGAACCGAGCCGTATCGCAATTTATTTCGTATGACTCCGGGTAAAAAAACAGGTAGTTCTGTAGAATTTAATTTTAAAGAGACAATTTTATCATCAGGTGTTCATGATATATTAATAAGAATTCGTCCTGACAATAAGATGATGCCTTACCCTCAAGACTTAAAGTTGGTTAGGTGGGTTTGATTGAATTGAGAATTGAGAATTGAGAATTGAGAATGATGCAGGTGTACAACATAAAGAAGTCTAAGATTCTTGAACGAATTGCATTAGGCGAGAATCAGCATCAGGATTTCAAATTTGAAATCTCTGATGCAAAGAAGATTGCGCGATCTTTTGCAGCATTTGCAAATACTGATGGAGGAAGTCTTTTGTTGGGTGTTAAAGATAATGGTTCGATTACAGGTGTAAGAACGGGTGAGGAAATTTATATGGCTGAGGCAGCAGCTAAAATGTATTGCACACCGGAAGTTCCATTTTCTTTAAAGGAATGGAAAATTGAAGGGAAAACAATAATTGAAATAATAATTCCTAAATCAGATAAAAAACCTATTAAAGCTCTTAGCCACAATGGAAAATGGTTAGCATATATCAGAGTTAACGATCAAAATATTCTTGTAAACAAAGTAATGATTGATGTTTGGAAAGCTAAAGCAAATAACATTGAAACAAAAATTAATTATGGTGAGACCGAAGCTAAATTGTTGAAGTATTTAGATGAACATAAAAAAATCACATTAAGTAAAGTTTGCAAAATCTGCGATATTTCAAGATACAAAGCTCAAAAACTATTAACCGACTTTATTTTACTAAGATTGGTAAATATTGTATTTACTGAAAAGGAATGTTATTATGTTAATTTAGAAATATAGGAATTAAGAAATGAAAATCACAATCGATAACAATGCCGGATTTTGCTTTGGCGTAACAAAAGCAATAGAAACTGCAAAAGAACATTTACAGAAAAATGAAACATTATTTTGTTTGGGAGAATTGGTGCATAATGATGAAGAAATGAAACTATTGAAAGACAATGGAATGAAAATCATTCATCACAATGATTTACCTATAATAAACGATAGTGTTATTTTATTTAGAGCTCATGGCGAACCTGAAACTTCATACAAAATAACAAAAAACAATCATAATGATATTCTTGATGCAACTTGTCCTATTGTAAAACAACTTCAACAAAAGGTCATCAATTCTTATCACAACGGTGAAAAAATTTACATTTACGGAAAAAAAACTCATCCTGAAATAATTGGAATTATTGGAAACATTAATAATGACGCTATTGTTTTCGATAATATTGAACAAATCAATAACATTAACGAATTAACTGAAATTACTCTTTACAGTCAAACTACTATGATTCCTGATGCATTTGAAAATATCATCAAACAAATTGAAGATAATGGTGTAAAAGTAAATGCTGTCAATAGCATCTGTGCATCAGTACATAAACGTATCGATGTATTAAAGGAATTTTGCAAACAACAAGAAATCGTTATTTTTGTTTCCGGGGAAAATTCATCTAATGGGAAATCGTTATTCTCAATTTGCAAGACAGCAAATCCAAATTCACATTTAATATCATCTGTAAATGATATTCAAAAAAGTTGGTTTACAGACTGTGATTTCGTTGGTATTTCAGGAGCTACATCAACCCCTATTGAACAATTAGAAAAAGTTGCAAAGTTTATAACAGACTTTCATACAAGTCAATAATATTTGAAGCAATAACTTGTCTGTCGAATTTCTTTATATGCTCCTTACCTTCTTTGACTAGTTTATCTCTCAATGCATTATCTTCAAGCATTTTTGTCATTGCATCTGCAAGTTCATCAATATTTTTCACATCAACATAATATCCTCCGTTTCCGGCAGCTTCTTGAAAACATCCGTCTTTATTTGTTATTACAGGAGTGTTACACGACAAAGCTTCTATTAAAGGAATTCCAAAACCCTCAAAGATAGATGGATAAATTAATAATTCAGCTAAATGATAGAACACTTTTAATTCCATTGTATTAACTGAATGCAAAAAATGAACATTTTGAATATTATTTAATTTAATATAACCTTTCAGAAAATTCACATAATCTGTTTTTCTTCCAATTATATACAACGGAATATCAATATTGTGCAAATGAATTGCCTTTAAAACAGAATAAATATTTTTTCGTTCTTCAATATTACCTACTGATAAAATAAATTTTTCGGGAAGATGATAATTTTGTTTTACTGTTAAAGCGTAATTTTCATCAAGTTCTGAAAGAAAATATGGATTACATGGTTGATATATTACTGAGATTTTATTTCCCGGAATATGAAAAAATTCCATTAAATCATATTTTGTTTGATTGCTAACTGCGATTATGGCATCTGCGTGAGTAATAGCATAATTCGTTTTATATTTATAAATAAAACTGTTTATAGGCCCAAACAACTCAGGATGTCTAAGGAAAATTAAATCATGGATAGTTACAACTTTCTTACTTTTTTCTTTAATAATTCCCGGTGGCAGCTCATTACTTAATCCGTGAAAAATATCAATATCATATTTTTTAATAATTGAGCTTAAAAAAACCGACCTCCATAATGAGGGGAAATAATTCCAAATTGATTTCGGCGTAATAATTTCTGCATTGATATTTTTTGCGAAATCGCTGTATTTCTTGATGCTGGGAGTAAACAAACTATAATCATTCTGAGGATAAAACTCATTTATAGCTGAAATTATATTTCTACTATAATTACCTAATCCACTACTATTACAAAATGCTCTCTTAGCATCAAACCCTATTTTCATTTTAGTTAATGGATTTTTTGCAGTTTATCAATAATTTTATCACCTAATTGCGTTTTCTTTTCAATGTGACAAAGTACTTCTTTAACAAATTTGTTACTTTCAAAATTACCTCTCACACTTTCGAAATCCAAATCACATACATCATCTTCACCATCAGCGCCAAAACCTGTCTTGGATAAAGTATCAAATTCTTTCTTTGCATCTTCATAAATCATATTATCAAGACTTACTACTGCTTTTTTCCATTCCATCACAAGCTTAATAACGTCCTTGATAGTTATTTCAGAATAATGCTTATCAAAGTACTCCTCAATTCGGTTTAGAGCCCATGTCCATTCAAAAACATAATAATTATTATGAATTTCCTTAAATTTAGTATTGATATCTTCAAGAGATAAATTATTGGTTTCAATTTCATCTAAAAGTCTTTGAATTTCACTTTTTGGAGATATCAATCCAGCCAAATCAATCCAAACACCATTACCAATTTCGGTATCAGGTTTTAAGACATTAATTAAATCTTCATTTGATTTAATATCAGCATTTTCAATACGACTAATTAAAGAGTTACCTAAAAACTTTATAATTGCAATTTTATAAAGATTTCTTCCTTTATTAAGACTTGTATTTTTAATTTTTGTACTTCTATAGGCATACCATTGAGAGGCTGTACCGGAAATATTTTGCAAATCATCAAGAATTTCTAATGCTTTATACATTCTATGGATTGTAAACGGACTCAACAGGTTGAAGTTGATACAATCGAGAGAATTTGCCTTCGTTCGTTTATCTCGTTGCGGCCATTTCTGTGCATCTCTAATGGTTCCAACACTTTTTAAGTTGATTCCGGGTATTAAAATACTTTCATCATTATTTTCTAAAAGATATGAAAACGGCAAATCGGAAGTATCTGCATTACTTGTATGTCTACCGGTTACAACAGTAAACGGACCGATTTTCGCAGGCCACATAATATATGAATCTGAAGCAGTTTTAGCTCCTCTCTCCAAAATACCTTGATGAACAGGACCTAATTTATACAAATGATTACTTTGGTTTGAACCACTTCCGGCATTCATAAATGAAAATTGACCTGCAATCAACAATGTACTTTTATGATGTGTTACAGTAAACGGTCCGGCAAAAATAGAACATGCCTCGCCATGATAACCCACGCAATTTGCAAAGAAAAGTGAGTTCTCTGCAGAATATTGTTTACCCAATACACATGCTTCTCCAACAAAACAATTAATAAGTAATGCGCTATCGGAAATCTTACTTCCACGCGAAACAATAAAATCCTCAGCAATAACACCTAATCCAACATAAGTTGGTGCATCTTGGCAACTATTAACTGTACCGTTTTGCAATCTAAAAACATTATCAATAGTAGCAAAAGGTCCAATTTTTACATTCTTAATAACCTTACAACTCACTATTTTAGAACTTTTTCCAATAGTTCCAATTGAAGACGTTACTGATGCAGAATAATCATCAATAAGTTGGTTTAAGATATCAATCGTAGAATTTCTATCTCTGTACATGGCAAGTACGTATGCAACTTGTGCCGACAAATGATCAAAAATTTTCACATTTCTACCACCCATCTCGCACATTACAGATAAAGATGCTCCGTTACCAAAACTTGTTTCATTTTCAACAGACATAATATCCACATTATCAATCAACACATCATCTTCAATAATATAATTTGCAAGATAGCTACGAACTTGATTAATACAAACATTATCGCCAATTCTACAATTATGGATTGTTGCATTTGAGATTCCTGACTGTCGAGTAACATTTCCGGGTAAAACAAATTCTTTATCAAATCTTCCCATAAAAATTTCGCCCGAAAAATTCGTGTTACGAATATTTACTGTTGAAAAACCGTCACCAACAGATATTAATGACCAGTCTTTACAACGACAACCTTTATCTTCTAAATCCTTGATTTCCTCATTACTTAATTTACGATAGATATTCATACTCTTTTCTTTTATAACTTGCAAATATAAGAAAAAGATTTTATTGAAAAATAGACATTTATTATTTAATTATTTTGTAATCCATAACAAATAAACTAAACAGCAGATCAAACTTTTTTTATTTTAATCACTATCATCAAGTTACAAAACGTCATATAAACTTTTCAAAAGTTATTAACAGTTGAAATTTTTATATCATTTTTTATTACTTTTGCGTGTGGTATTTTTTTTAAACGAAAACCGTAAAGAATGAACACTTTTGAAATTATAACACTGATTCTCAAACTTGCAGGCTCACTCTGTATGTTTCTGTTTGGTATAAAAATGATGAGCGATTCTCTTCAGAAAGTTGCCGGAAGTAAAATGCGTTCGATTTTATACTCAATGACATCAAATAGATTTAAAGGTGTTTTTACAGGAATTCTTGTCACTTCTGTCATTCAATCCTCTTCTGCTTCTACAGTAATGGTTATCAGCTTTGTAAATGCAGGATTGATGTCATTAACAGCGGCAATTGGCGTAATAATGGGAGCAAACATCGGAACGACAGTTACTGCGTGGCTCATATCTTTATTAGGATTTAAAGTTTCAATGGCTACTTTATCGTTGCCACTGATGGGGATTGCTCTTCCATTCTTATTTTCAAAAAAAGACAAACAACGCTCAATAGGTGAATTAATTATCGGTTTTGGAATATTGTTTATCGGTTTGGAATATTTAAAGACTTCCATCCCTGACATTCAATCTAATCCGGAATTTTTTAATTTTTTGGGCAATTTAACTAACAACGGATATTGGTCCATTTTAATTTTTGTGTTGATAGGAACTATTCTCACAATTGTTCTGCAATCATCAAGTGCAACGATGGCGTTGACATTGGTACTTTGTTTTAATGGCATTTTACCTTTTGAATGTGGAGCTGCAATGGTTCTCGGAGAAAATATCGGAACAACAATTACAGCGAATATTGCAGCACTTGTCGGGAATATTTCAGCAAGACGAGCCGCATTTGCTCATACATTATTTAACTTAATAGGTGTAATATGGATGCTAATAGTATTTTTTCCATTCTTACGCGGAATCGATTATTTCATCGTTAAGTCAACAGGAGTATCTGCTTTCGGAGATCCTAATTTAGAAGCTGTTAGACTTGCAATACCAATAGCACTTTCTATATTCCATACAGCTTTTAATCTTATCAATACTTTTATTCTTATTTGGTTTACAGATTCAATTGCAAAACTTGTAACTTGGGTTATTAAAGATAAAAACAGCGACGAAAGTTTCCGTTTGAAATATATTACTCAAGGAATGATGAATACGAGCGAGTTAGCTACAATTCAAGCTAAAAAAGAAATAGTATTTATGGCTCAACAAACCAATAAAATGATTGTTATGTTGCCACAATTACTAACTACTGACAATGAAAAAGACCTTAAGCCATTAGGAATTAAAATGGACAAGTATGAGGAAATTTCTGATAGAATGTTACTTGAAATAAGTAAATATCTTGCAAGCATTACAAAAAGTTCTGAAGTCAGTGCGGCTGTAGCAGATAGAATCATTGCTATGCTTAAAATTATTGATGAAATTGAACGTATTGCCGACAGATGTTATCAATTCTACAGAGAAATTTCAGCTAAGATTAATAAGAAAATCACTTTTAATGAAGCTGTTACAAAAGAATTATTGGTGATGGTTGAATATACTCAGGAGGCATACAGCAATATGATGAAAAATTTATCTGAAGATTATCATAAAATTGATCTTGCACCCGGAAATAATATTGAAAAGAAAATCAATGAGCAAAGAGATGATTTAAGAACTATGAACGCTGAAATGATTCGCAATAATGAAATCAGCTTTGAAGCAAGTAGTTCTTTAAACGAGATTTTTTCTACTTACGAAAGAATCGGTGATATCATTCAAAATGTTAACAAATCAATAGCTACTGTAAAAGAATAAATTAAAGAGATAAATGAATACTTTCGACATAATAACCATAATTCTTAAACTTGCCGGCTCTCTTTGTTTATTTCTTTTCGGTATTAAAATGATGAGCGACTCGTTGCAAAAAGTTGCAGGAAGTAAAATGCGCTCGATTTTATACCGAATGACATCTAATAGATTCAAAGGTATTTTTACCGGATTTCTTATTACAACCGTAATTCAATCATCATCTGCATCAACGGTGATGGTAATTAGTTTTGTTAATGCCGGATTAATGTCGTTGACTGCTGCGATAAGTGTTATTATGGGCGCAAATATCGGAACAACAGTTACTGCTTGGCTCATATCATTGCTCGGTTTTAAAGTCTCAATGGCAACAATATCACTGCCTTTGATGGGATTAGCTCTACCCTTCTTGTTCTCTAAAAAAGACAAACAACGTTCAATCGGAGAATTAGTAATTGGTTTCGGACTTTTATTTATCGGACTTGAATTTTTAAAAGATTCAATACCTGACATACAATCTAATCCTGATACTTTTGCATTTTTAGCTAATTGGACCGACAAAGGTTATTTATCAATAATTATTTTCGTTTTAATTGGTTCGCTGTTAACAATAATACTTCAATCATCAAGTGCTACAATGGCGCTTACTTTGGTACTATGTTTTAATGGCGTTTTACCTTTTGAGTGTGGAGCAGCAATGGTTCTCGGAGAAAATATCGGAACAACAATTACAGCCAACATTGCAGCACTCGTAGGAAACATATCCGCCAAACGAGCCGCATTTGCTCACTTTATCTTCAATTGCTTCGGAGTATTATGGATGCTACTGCTGTTCTTCCCTTTCCTTAATGCAATAGATTTCTTTATCGAAAAATCATCAGGAGTTTCCGCTTTCGGAGATCCGAGCAATCCGGAAGTTCGACTTGCAATTCCAATCGCATTATCAATATTCCATACTTCATTCAATATCATAAACACCTTTGTTCTCATCTGGTTCACTAATTCAATTGCAAAATTTGTAAGTTGGATTATTAGAGATAAAGATACCGACGAGACATTCCGATTGAAGTATATTTCACAAGGTATAGTAAATACCAGCGAGTTGGCAACAATTCAGGCAAAAAAAGAAATCGTTTTTATGGCGCAACAAACTAAGAAAATGATCGTGATATTACCTGAATTATTGACAGTTGATAATGAAAAACATCTTATTCAATTTGGCGATAAGATGCAAAAGTATGAAGAGATTTCCGACAGAATGTTACTCGAAATAAGTAAATATCTTGCAAGTATCACAAAGCAATCTGAAATAAGCTCAGCGGTTTCAGACAGAATCATCGCAATGTTAAAAATAATTGATGAAATAGAACGTATTGCCGACAGATGTTACCAATTTTATAAAGTTATTTTATCAAAGTACAAAAACAAAATTAATTTCAAAGAAGAAGTTACTGAGGAGCTGTTAATTATGTCGAAATATATTGAAGAAGCATTTTTGAATATGGAAAACAACTTATCAGCAGATTATCATAAAATAGATCTTATTCCCGGTAATGAAATTGAGGCAAAGATTAACAATAAACGAGATAAATTGAGAACAATGAGTGCAGAGATGCTTCGAAATAATGAAATCGAATTTCAAGCAAGTAATTACTTAAATGAAATTTTTTCAACTTACGAAAGAATCGGAGACATCATTCAAAATGTTAACAAATCAATAGCTACTGTTTCTGAAGAGTAATTTTATGCGATATTTTTTAAACTTAGAATATAACGGACAAAAATATCATGGTTGGCAAATACAACCGAATGCTAATACTGTTCAAGCAGAAATAGAACAAGCGCTAAAGTATGTTTTGAGACGTGAAACTCCTGTTGTAGGTTGCGGCAGAACAGATACAGGTGTTCATGCATCAGACTTTTATTTACATTTTGATATTGATGAAAAGATAAGTTACGAAGCTGATGATTTTTTATATAAATTGAATGGTATTTTACCGGAAGATATCAAAATAAAAAAATTATTAATTCCGGAAAATAATGAAATTCACGCACGTTTTTCAGCAACTGAAAGGACTTACAAGTACACAATTATTTCTGAGAAAGATCCTTTTATGAATGATTTTGCCTATCATTTCTCAGCAAAGCTCAATCTTGATTTAATGAATGAAGCTTGCGAGATTTTGAAAGAATATTTGGATTTCAGTTGTTTTTCGAAAGTCGGTACTGATGTTGCAACTAACAATTGCGTAATAAAGGATGCTCATTGGTATCAACAAGAACATATTATCATTTTTACAATAACAGCCGACAGATTTCTTAGAAATATGGTTCGAGCAATATGCGGCACGATGTTAGAAATTGGCATGAGCAAAATTACTCTTGATGATTTTAGATATATTATTGAAAGTAAAAATAGATCAAATGCCGGCGCTTCGGTTCCAGCTAAAGGATTGTGTTTGACGGAAGTAAAATATGATTTAGGATTCTTATAGACAGGATTACATAGTTTTCAAAATTAACATATTTTTCGTTGCACACCTACGGCGTGCAGGGAGTGTCTGTGACATCATTCGTCTTACCGGTCGAAATTCCCTACGGGAATATTATTCGTGTTAGTGGACAGTTATTCGTGACATAATCATTCGTGTAAATTCGTGTCATTAGTGGACAGTTATTCGTGCAATAAAACATTAGTGTTCATTCGTGTCATTAGTGGACAGTTATTCGTGCAATAAAACATTCGTGTAAATTCGTGCCATTAGTGGACAGTTATTCGTGTCATAATCATTCGTGTTCATTCGTGCCATTAGTGGACAGTTATTCGTGCAATAAAACATTCGTGTTCATTCGTGCCATTAGTGGACAGTTATTCGTGACATAATGGAATTAATACACACTTTTTGGGATAGTACCTGGCAAAAGTCCCCGTTAGGGGATTTAGGGGCAAAAAAAAGCCCACATCTTGCGATGCAGGCTTTATAAAAAAGTGGCAACTACCTACTCTCCCACCTTAGCAGTACCATCGGCGCAGGCGGACTTAACTTCTCTGTTCGGAATGGGAAGAGGTGAACACCGCTGCTATAATCACCATCAATATTTCATTTAAGTCATATACTCTTATGACTCGACATATTTATGAAAGATAATATAAAAACTAATTTAACTTAATCGAACAAAAAGTCCGGGTAATTAGTATTGCTCGACTGTGACATTACTGCCTATACATCTGCAACCTATCTACGTCCTAGTCTCGAACGACCCTTATTCTGAATTCTTATCTTGTGGCTAGTTTCGTGCTTAGATGCTTTCAGCACTTATCTAATCCAAACGCGGCTACCCTGCTATGCAACTGGCGTCACAACAGGTAAACCGGAGGTTTGTCCAACTCGGTCCTCTCGTACTAGAGTCAGCTCCACGCAAAATTCATACGCCCACAACAGATAGAGACCGAACTGTCTCGCGACGTTCTGAACCCAGCTCGCGTGCCACTTTAATGGGCGAACAGCCCAACCCTTGGGACCTTCTCCAGCCCCGGGATGTGACGAGCCGACATCGAGGTGCCAAACCACTCCGTCGATGTGAGCTCTTGGGAGGGATCAGCCTGTTATCCCCGGAGTACCTTTTATCCTTTGAGCGATGGCCCTTCCATACGGAACCACCGGATCACTATACCCTAGTTTCCTACCTGGTCGACTTGTTTGTCTCTCAGTCAAGCACCCTTATACTATTACACTCTGCGAATGGTTGCCAACCATCCTGAGGGTACCTTGGGAAGCCTCCGTTACGCTTTTGGAGGCGACCACCCCAGTCAAACTACCCACCAAACAATGTCTCCCTATATAAAGGATTAGATGTCAAATAAACAAAGGCCGGTATTTCAAGGATGACTCCACAATCACTAGCGTGACTGCTTCTCTGTCTCCCGGCTATCCTACACATCGTTTACCCAAAACCAATGTTAAGCTGTAGTGAAGGTTCACGGGGTCTTTTCGTCCCGTTGCGGGTCCCCGGCATCTTCACCGGGTCTACAATTTCACCGAGATCATGGCTGAGACAGCGCCCAGATCGTTACACCATTCGTGCAGGTCGGAACTTACCCGACAAGGAATTTCGCTACCTTAGGACCGTTATAGTTACGGCCGCCGTTTACCGGGGCTTCAATTCAATGCTTCTACCTTACGATATGACATCTCCTCTTAACCTTCCGGCACCGGGCAGGTGTCAGGCCTTATACTTCATATTTCTATTTCGCAAAGCCATGTGTTTTTGTTAAACAGTCGCCTGGGCCGTTTCTCTGCGGCCACATCGCTGTGGCGCCCCTTATCCCGAAGTTACGGAGCTAATTTGCCTAGTTCCTTAGCCATGAATCTCTCGAGCACCTGTGGATTCTCTCCTCGACTACCTGTGTCGGTTTACGGTACGGGTTATTTATACTTTATAACGCTTAGATAATTTTCTCGGAAGTCTGATTACTGTTACTATCCAATCATCCGTAGACTCTCGGTACTATCACCTTCGACATCAAATACGCTTTTTACTATATTCGATATATCTACAAGCTTTAACGTGCTATTCCGTCAGCACGCGAACATGTCACTACTTCGTCATACCTTCACTAATATAAATAAGTGTCAGAATATTAACTGACTGTCCATCGACTTCCCCCTTCGGGTTACGCCTTAGGTCCCGACTAACCCTGATCCGATTAGCGTTGATCAGGAAACCTTAGTCTTTCGGTGTGGGGGTTTCTCTCCCCCATTATCGTTACTTATGCCTACATTTTCTTTTCCAACCGCTCCAGCAAACCTCACGATTCACCTTCGGCGCTGTTGGAATGCTCCCCTACCACTTACACATTATCTGTGCAAATCTATGGCTTCGGTAATATGTTTATGCCCGATTATTATCCACGCACTACCGCTCGACTAGTGAGCTGTTACGCACTCTTTAAATGAATGGCTGCTTCCAAGCCAACATCCTAGCTGTCAAAGCAGTAGCACCTCGTTAATTCAACTTAACATATATTTGGGGACCTTAGCCAATAGTCTGGGTTCTTTCCCTCTCGGACATGGACCTTAGCACCCATGCCCTCTCTCCCTATTATCTTTTACCGGCATTCTGAGTTTGTCTGAATTTGGTAGGCGGTGAAGCCCCCGCATTCAATCAGTAGCTTTACCTCCGGCAAAATTATATAGAGGCTGCCCCTAAAGGCATTTCGGGGAGTACGAGCTATTTCCAAGTTTGATTAGCCTTTCACCCCTACCCACAATTCATCCCAAGACTTTTCAACGTCAACGGGTTCGGACCTCCATGTTGTGTTACCAAAACTTCATCCTGACCATGGGTAGATCACTTGGTTTCGCGTCTATTCAGATTGACTAAATGCCCTATTAGGACTCGCTTTCGCTTCGGGTACAAAACTATTGTCTCTTACCCTTGCCAACCTTAATAACTCGTAGGCTCATTATGCAAAAGGCACGCAGTCACCACATCTCGTGGCTCCTACAGTCTGTAAGCGTACGGTTTCAGGGTCTATTTCACTCCGCTGCTAGCGGTTCTTTTCACCTTTCCTTCACAGTACTGGTTCACTATCGGTCTCTCAGGAGTATTTAGCCTTACCGGATGGTGCCGGCACATTCACACAGGATTTCTCCGGTCCCGCGCTACTCTGGATACTGCTAGGTATATATATAATGTCTATTACGGGATTATCACCCTCTTCGATCAGGCTTTCCAGCCTCGTTCATATAAAATATATAAGTCCACATCGCAGTCCGAACCCCAAAGTTACCGTAATAACTCTGGTTTGGGCTTCTCCGCGTTCGCTCACCACTACTTGCGGAATCACTTTTGTTTTCTTTTCCTATGGGTAATGAGATGTTTCAGTTCCCCACGTTTGCCTCCTTAAATTGGATGATAGCACTTCATGCTACCGGGTTGCCCCATTCAGATATCCGCGGATCTATGGTTATTTGCACCTCCCCGCAGCTTTTCGCAGCTTGTCACGTCTTTCTTCGCCTCTGAGAGCCTAGGCATCCGCCGTACGCCCTTACGTTTTTTTGCTCAATGAGATTCTATGATCTCGTTTCTATATTATCTTTCAATATGTCAAAGAACTTTTTTGGATTCCAGATTCTAAATTCCAGATTCTAAATTAATTTGGAATTTCAAATTTGAAATTTGGAATCAAATTGTGGAGAATATCGGAGTCGAACCGATGACCTCTTGAATGCAAATCAAGCGCTCTAGCCAAACTGAGCTAATCCCCCGATTGATTCTCAGATTTCAAATCTCAAATCCAAAATTAATATGGAATCTGAAATTTAAAATCTGAAATCAAATCGCCGTAGGCGATTTGGTAGTCCCGGGCAGACTTGAACTGCCGACCCCTACATTATCAGTGTAGTGCTCTAACCAAACTGAGCTACGGGACTGTGAAATCCCAGATTCCAGATTCTAAATTCAAATTTAATTGCAATTCTCAAATATGAAATTTGGAATATAGAATTTGAAATAGTGTTAGCGCACCGGGATGGTCTGTATCCTCTATATAAAACACAAAAAAACCTGTAAGTAACTTATCTCCAGAAAGGAGGTATTCCAGCCACACCTTCCGGTACGGCTACCTTGTTACGACTTAGCCCCAGTCACCAGTTTTACCCTAGGACGATCCTCACGGTAACGTACTTCAGGTACCACCAGCTTCCATGGCTTGACGGGCGGTGTGTACAAGGCCCGGGAACGTATTCACCGCGCCATGGCTGATGCGCGATTACTAGCGAATCCAACTTCACGGAGTCGAGTTGCAGACTCCGATCCGGACTGAGATCGAGTTTCTGAGATTCGCTTACTGTCACCAGCTCGCTGCCCTCTGTCTCGACCATTGTAGCACGTGTGTAGCCCCGGACGTAAGGGCCGTGCTGATTTGACGTCATCCACACCTTCCTCTCTACTTGCGTAGGCAGTCTATTTAGAGTCCCCACCACTACGTGCTGGTAACTAAATATGTGGGTTGCGCTCGTTATGGGACTTAACCCGACACCTCACGGCACGAGCTGACGACAACCATGCAGCACCTTGAAAGATGTCTTACGAAAAAATAGTTTCCTATTCAGTCATCTCCCATTTAAGCCCGGGTAAGGTTCCTCGCGTATCATCGAATTAAACCACATGCTCCTCCGCTTGTGCGGGCCCCCGTCAATTCCTTTGAGTTTCATCGTTGCCGACGTACTCCCCAGGTGGATAACTTATTGATTTCTCTCAGCCTCTCAAAAATTAATTTCCCAAAAAGCCAGTTATCATCGTTTACAGCGTGGACTACCAGGGTATCTAATCCTGTTTGATCCCCACGCTTTCGTGCATGAGCGTCAGTAATATATTCGTAAGCTGCCTTCGCGATCGATGTTCTGTAGCATATCTATGCATTTCACCGCTACATGCTACATTCCGCCTACGCCATATATACTCAAGTAATACAGTATCAACGGCAAGACATCGGTTGAGCCGATGCTTTTCACCGCTGACTTATATCACAGCCTGCGCACCCTTTAAACCCAATAAATCCGGATAACGCTCGCATCCTCCGTATTACCGCGGCTGCTGGCACGGAGTTAGCCGATACTTATTCATAAGGTAAAAGCAATTCGAGGTTCGCAAACCCCCTTTTTCTCCCTTATAAAAGCAGTTTACAACCCATAAGGCCGTCTTCCTGCACGCGGCATGGCTGGGTCAGACTCGCGTCCATTGCCCAATATTCCTCACTGCTGCCTCCCGTAGGAGTCTGGTCCGTGTCTCAGTACCAGTGTGGGGGGAAATCCTCTCAGAACCCCTATCCATCGTCGACTTGGGGAGCCGTTACCTCGCCAACTATCTAATGGAACGCATGCCCATCAATAACCGATAAATCTTTGATCAACCTTAGATGCCCTCGACTGATATTATATGGTATTATGCGGAATTTCTCCCGACTATCCCGTAGTTATTGGTAGGTTGCATACGTGTTACGCACCCGTCCGCCGGTCGCCATCAACTATTACTAGTTATGCTGCCCCTCGACTTGCATGTGTTAAGCCTGCCGCTAGCGTTCATCCTGAGCCAGGATCAAACTCTCCATTGTAAATGTATTTGTTTGTTTTATTGTCTTGTTTAATAAGTTACCCCATTTTTTACCTTCGTGCAAAAATACTAATTTATTATCAGTTTTCAGCTTAGAAAAAAACAGGTCTTTTACAGGTCTTTTGTGCTTCAGTGTTTCAAAGAACGTTGCCCGTTTCATTCTCGCTATCGCAAAAATTGTCGAAACGGATTGCAAAAATAATACTTTTTTATTTATCGCAATGCTTTTTTGTAAAATATTTTTGAAATATTTTTAATGGCGCTGATAATGACAGAATTAAAACCTTGGGGGATTTTGTTATATCTGTTTTTTGATAGACAAAATGACAAAATTTGCAGAATTAACAACAAAAAACAAACTCAATTTAATATAAATTCGCTTAGATAAGACTATATATTAAAAAATTGTCATCGAGAAAAACAAATATTACATAAGGTATAAGCCTAAAATGCAAAAAAATAAATTAAAATCCAATTAGAAATCAAATCCTATTCTAAAATTAACACCAAATGGATAAACTTTACTACCACCTACTTCATATGCATAAAAGAAGAAACCACCTGAGAAGGAAAATACGCCAACAGAAAAACCTCCTATTAAGGAACTATACAAACCTTCACCTCCATCATAAAGTACTGTGCCTAATGCTATATTTATATGTGGGGAGAGTTTTTGGTCAACATTAAATCGATATCTGTAATTTAAAAACAACGGGCATAAGACTCCTTCATTATCTAAGCAATTTCCACCAATACCACCTCCTAATCCAATAACATGGTTTTTATTTATGCTTACTCCATGCACACTAACAAATTCACAAGAAAGATATGGTCTTAAAGGATTGACAGCAAATGACATTTCTGTAATATTTGAGTAATCAAATTTAGTTTTATTATTTTCTTGAGCATAAACACCAAAATAGCTAAGCGTAAAAATCACAATTACGAGCCAAAATTTCTTATTCATAACATTAATTTTAAAAATTTAAACCCAATTTGATCATAAGTCCTAACGGATATTGCATTTCTTCCCTAAAAATTGCTTGATGAGTATAATCATCTATGTAACGAACCATTTCATTATGCATACAAAAAAACAACCCACCCGATAATGTAAAAGCACCGGCTTTAAATCCTGATGTGAAAGTTGAATACAGTCCTGTTTGTTCTTTTAAAAGTAAAGCCCCAACAGCGAGATTAAGGTGAGGTTTTATTCTTCGAGTAGTATTTTGAAAATAAAACCTATAATTTAGGTAAACCGGACAATATATTGTTCCAGACTCAACAAAATTTCCAACCCCGAAACCTAATCCTACACCTAAAGCATGTCTATTATTAAGGCAAATTCCACTAACTGTTGTCAACTCACAATTAAAAGATGAAGGATTAAAGAGGTAACCAACTTCTGTAATATTAGAATATTTAATTGTACTATTTGTTTCTTGAGAAAATGAATATGATGAAACAAAAAAGATTAAAATTAAAGGCAAAATTAGTTTTTTCATAAGTAAAATTTGTTAATATTCATCAAAATAACGTAATTACACTCTTTTTAGTATCTCAAGTGTCATCCTCCAAAATTTATCTACAGTTGATATTTCTATTCTTTCATCAGGAGAATGAACTCCACGAAGTGTTGGACCATAAGAAATCATATCCATATCA
This sequence comes from Odoribacter sp. OttesenSCG-928-L07, assembly GCA_030265965.1. Classification (GTDB taxonomy): domain Bacteria; phylum Bacteroidota; class Bacteroidia; order Bacteroidales; family BM520; genus RGIG7150. Next base: position 25,095 of record JAJDHA010000004.1, on the reverse strand, counting down.
GGATATTTTACTGAAAACAATCCGCATTCGAGTCCTGCATGTATCGAGCGATAAATTGCAGGTTTTCCGAACAAATCTTTGTAAACATCCATAGCTATTTTTAAAATTTGCGAATCAGGATTTGGTGTCCAACCGGGATATCCATCACCTCTTGTAACTTTAGCATTTGCCAATAAGAAACATTGCTCTACCATATTTGCAATATCCATTTTAAGCGTTTCTGAATCGCTACGTTGGCTTGTTGTAATAACAACTCTTTTATTTCTAAATTTAACAGAAGCGAGGTTGGTTGATGTTTCAACAATACCTTTTAATTTATGGCTCATTGAAATTACTCCGTGAGGTAAAGCATAGATAAGACGAGAAAGGTTTAAAAAATCCTTTTTCATCAAAACTTTTTTTGGCACATCTGCTTGTTCAAATTCTACAATAACGCCCGGGTCAGTAAATTCTAATTCTTTTCGTAAAGTTTTTTGGTAATCATCAACTGCACGTTCCATTTTACGAGCATCTTTAGTTTTTACCGCAATCCATGCATAAGCTTCGCGAGGAATTGCGTTGCGAAGATTTCCACCTTCAAATATTGCTAAACTCATTGTACGATTACGAGCATAGTCAACCAAAAATCTATTTAATATTTTGTTAGAGTTACCAAGTCCTTTATCTATATCATCTCCGGAATGTCCGCCTTTCAAACCTCTAACAATAATTTTATATCCAGACATATTTTTATCAACAGGTTCAACATCATAATCAACTCTACCTACTGTATCAATGCCACCTGCACAGCCGATAAAGATTTCCCCGTCATCTTCAGAATCGAGATTAAGTAATATTTTAGATTTAAGCACATTAGGTTTTAAACCGAAAGCACCTGTAAGTCCGGTTTCTTCATCAACGGTAAAAAGGCATTCAAGGGGTCCGTGTTCAATATCATTTGACGACAAAATTGCAAGTTGTACAGCAACACCTATTCCATCATCTGCACCTAAGGTTGTTCCATCAGCTTTAACCCAATCTCCATCGATAATAGGTTTAATAGGATCTTTATCAAAATCATGAATAATATTGCTATTTTTCTCACACACCATATCTATATGGCTTTGCAAACAAACCCAAGGTTTATTTTCATAACCTTTAACCGCTGCTTTTCTGATTATTACATTTCCTGTAGCATCTACTTGATGTTCTAAATTGTTTTCTTTCGCAAAAGCTACAAGGTAATTTATCATTTTACCTTCTTTTTTAGAAGGGTGAGGAATTTTACATATTTCTTCAAAATACTTCCAAACGATTTTCGGAGATAAGGAATCTAATTGCATAACACGAATTATTAAAATTTCAACAAAGATAATTTATATTATCAAATTAATAACGATATATAACTTTTTTTAATACTTTTGCAATCTAATTTTAACATTTTTTACATGATAATTATTGCAGATAGCGGCTCAACCAAAATAGATTGGAGAATAATTGAAGACACAAATGTCACTCAGATTAATACGGGCGGATTTAATCCGTATTACAACAAACAAGAATTATTAGAAAAGCATGCGGAAGAAGTTGCAAAAACAATTTCAAGGGAAAGTATTAAATCAATATATTTTTATGGTTCAGGATGTTCTACTGAAACAAATTATAAAATAGTGACTAATGCATTAAAAAAATCTTTTCCGAATGCATTTTGTTTTGTTTATCACGATTTACTTGCGGCTGCTCGTGCTTTATTTGGTAATGAGAGCGGAATTGCATGTATTTTGGGAACAGGTTCCAATTCTTGTTTATATGACGGGGTTTCTGTTGTTGAGAATGTTCCGTCTGTTGGTTGGATGATTGGTGATGAAGGCTCTGGTATATATATAGGTAAACTTTTAATAACTGATTATTTAAGATATACTATTCCTGATGATATTAGAGCAATCTTTGAAAATGAATATAACTTGAATTTTGAAACTGTTCTTAATGAGATCTATACAAAAAATAATCCTAATAATTTCTTTTCCTCCTTCCCTCCTTTTTTGTTAAAGAATATTGATAATAAATACTGCTATGATTTAATAATGAGAAACTTTGATGATTATTTCAAATGGCAAATATCAAAATATACAGACTTTGGAAATGAACCTTTAGCGTTTGTAGGTTCTATTGCATATTATTTTAAAGATCAATTATTTGATTGGGGTAAAAAGAACGGATTGTATATCAAGGAAATAATGCAAATACCGATGGATGGTTTAATTAGATATCATTCTAAGTGATGAGTGACGAGTGACAGGTGACAGGTGACGAGGTATTATTTTAGTTGGACTTTTCTTTTAATTTTGATATGATTTTTCCCAAAATATCAGGGGGAGAAACATATATATAGTCTTTATCTCTTTTATACCATGTTATTTGTCGTTTTGCATAACGGCGTGTGTTGGTTTTAATTTTCTCTATTGCTTCGTCTAAAGTATATTTTCCATCAAAATGATCAAACAGCTCTCTATATCCTACTGTTTTTAAGGCAGTTAAACTTTTATATTGGTACAAAGTTTTGGCTTCTTCCAACAAACCTTCACGTATCATTTCATCAACACGATTATTAATTCTATCGTACAAAGTTTCACGATTATAATCGATATAAAATTTGATAATATTGAAATGTCGTGTTTTAGATTCATTTTTCCTCAACTCAGAATACTTTTCTCCAGTAGAATAAAATACTTCCAACGCTCTAATAATTCTAATAGGATTATACAAATCTACTTCAAGATAATATTCCGGATCAATAATTTTTAGTTTTTCTCTTAAAGAATTTATCCCATCATTTTCATATAGTTCCTTCAAATCTTTTCTTAATTCGGGATCAGGATCAGGAAAATAATCGACGCCATTAACCACAGCATCAATATAAAGTCCTGACCCACCACAAAGTATAGCAAAATTATTTTTAGCGAACAATTTATCTAAAGTTGCTAATACTTCTTCTTCATATTTTGACACATTATAATTTTCATGAATAGACAAATTACCAACGAAATGATGTTTGACCGAATTGAGTTCTTCAACCGAAGGCACAGCAGTACCTATTTTCATTTCTTTATAAAATTGTCGCGAGTCAGAGGAAATAATTTCACAATTTAATTCCTTAGCCAGCTTAATTGCGGTAGAAGTTTTTCCGGAAGCTGTAGGACCGGTAACGACGATTAATGTAGGTTTAGTACATATCATCATCATAATTATCGTTCGTAAATTCGTTAAACTCGTCAAATATTTCGTCTTCTAACGAGTTATTATCTTCGTCATCATCAAGATCTTCGAAATAATCAGATGAAATATCATCAATAAATCCACCTTTATATTCGAGTTCACCTTCTTCGTACAAACATATAGGATATTCATCGCTTTCTGTTTCCTGTATTTCAACACATTGCACAAAAAGCGTAACCGGAGACAAGAAATCATATTCATAAAGTAATTTTTGACCTTCAGATTTAATTATGTGAGCAATCAATGTATCTTCCATAACTTTCATCGGCAGTGACAAATATTCTTCATCATCATCTTTATTTGTATTTTTTTCGTCAATAGACATATCTAAAAGTGATATTTCCATTTGTTTATTCCAGTCATTATCACAGGTATAGAATGATGCGAGATCATTTCCGTTTAAATCACAAATTTCAACAATAAAATCGTGAAGATCCAAGAAGTTTTGGTCGCCTAAAATTTCTATTTCGCGTAAGAAATCTTCATTTTCTTCAGAACAGATACGAATTTTATAAGCTTTCATTTCAATAAAATTTTTTTGTTTTATTTTGAGTTAATATTTTTATTTTTCGGTTTAAGTCCGAGCGACTTTCCTTTTTCCAACATAAATTCAAAAGCGGCATCAAAAGTATTTTCGCAATCACCATCAAGAATTGCATCTTTTACTGCATTTTTAATTACACCAACTTCTCGTGAAGGTTTAATATCAAATGTTTCCATAACATGTTCACCTGTAATTGGTGGTTGCCAAGTTCTCAGAAAATCCTTCTCTTCAATTTCCACAAGTCGCTGTCTTACAAGCTGAAAATTTTCTAAATATTTTTTTACTTTATGTTTATTTGAAGAAGTGATATCTGCTTCGCAAAGCAACATAAGTTCATCAATATCTTCACCTGCCTCGAAAAGCAATCGACGAATCGCAGAATCAGTAACGCCTTCTTCAGATAAAAATTGTGGTCTTAAATGCAAGTAAACCATTTTTTGTACAAATCGCATTTTATCATTTTGCGGCAATTTAAGGCGAGCAAATATTTTGGCAACCTTCTTAGAGCCCACAACTTCATGCCCATGAAAAGTCCAACCAATACCTTCAATATATTTTTTTGTATCAGGTTTAGCGATATCATGTAGCAAAGCTGCCCAAAGCAACCAGAGGTTATTTGTTTTTTGTGCAACATTATCAAGAACTTGCAATGTATGATAAAACACATCTTTATGAGCCTGACCATTAACTACTTCAATCCCTTTTAATTTAATAAATTCAGGTAAAATTTTCATCAATAAGCCAGATTGTTCCAAAAGCACAAATCCGATTGATGGTTTAGGCGACAAAAGAATTTTATTGAGTTCTTCAGCGATTCTTTCTTTAGAAATTATTTCTAATCTATCTACATTTGCTTTAATTGCATTAAAGGAGTTTTCTTCTATAGTGAAATCCAATTGCGAAGCGAATCGAATTGCTCTCATCATTCTCAAAGGATCATCAGAATAAGTTATATTAGGATCTAAAGGAGTTTTAATAATTTTATTATGCAGATCAATTATGCCAAAAAACGGATCAATGAGTTCGCCTAACGAAGATGTATTAAGAGAAATAGCCATTGAGTTAATAGTAAAATCTCTTCTATTCTGGTCATCATTTAGAGTTCCGGGAGCAACAATAGGTTTGCGAGAATTTCTATTATAAGATTCCTTTCGGGCACCAACAAACTCAACTTCAATTATTTCATCTCCGGAAATACATCTAACCATAGCAGTTCCAAAGTTTTTAAATATATTTACTTCATTAGAACCTACTATTTTTGCAAATGTTCCGGCTAATTCAATTCCATTACCAACACAAACCACATCGATATCTTTAGAATCTCTTTCCAAGAAAATATCGCGCACGTATCCTCCAACAACGTAAGTTTCAACCCCCATCGCTTCTGCTGCTTGGTTTAAATATCGGAAAATATCATTGATATCAAATAAATCAATTATCACCTAAATGTTTTTTTAAACTAAAAGCAAAAATATAAATTTTTATTGTAATAACAGCAAGCAAATGTAAAATCATTAAAACTTTTTTTGAAAGTATTGTTGACTAACATTACAGATAAAAATATTACTTTTGCGCACAAATATTATCAATATGAAACGTATTTTTTCAAATTTAATTTTCATATCAATCTTATTGATTTCTTGTAATTCGAATAGTTCAAACAAAACAGAGAATAAGATAATTACAAGCGATATACCTTTTGATATTTCAAATAATCTTGAAAGAAATATCTTATTTGATTATAATGAAGAATTTTGCAGTGATAACTTTTTTAAATCAAAAGATAAATCTTGTCCGCTTTATTTAACCATTGCAAATGAAGGAAGTTCAGTTTTCGGATATTTTTTTATTAACGATAAGTCTAATTCTACAAAGTTAATTCCTTTTTTTATTGATGATTACGGCAGAATTTTTCATGAAGAAAATAATTACAAGATTAATTCAATCAATAAATTAGAAGATGGCACTTATAATGTAAACATTACCGAATCGAAGAGAAAATTATTTTTTAAATCGAAAAAAGATAAAGAACATATTTTTGTAAGGAATACGAATGATGATTTTTTTATTAAGAATAGATATGAAAGCGAAGTATTTGAAAATTATATTGTTATTGATGATATAAAATATGGTTCTGCTGTTGGATATTGGACAAATTATGCAAGTGGCGGCAATGACGATAATTACATGGAAATAATTAAGAATCGGGCTAAAGAGTTAGTAAGATCACAGAAGAAGCTTAGTTTATTAATGGATATATATTATCCTGAAAACGACTACATTGACAAAAGACCTTTAATTATGATGATTCATGGCGGAGGATTTTTTATTGGTGATAAGAAAAATGATTTTATGCAGGATATGTGTCCATATTTAGCAAGATGCGGATATACTGTTGCTTCAATCGATTACCGTTTAGGATACATTCCTTCACAATCAAATATTGACCGGATTGGATATCAAGCTTTGCAAGATGCAAGGGCTGCTATGCGCTATTTAGTTGCACATGCAGATAAGTACGGCATTGATACTTCGAGGATTTATGTTGGCGGAACCAGCGCAGGAGCTATTACTAGCCTTAATCTTGCTTTTATGGAAGAGGAATTTATTCCTGCAAGTGCAAATGGTGGATTTTTCAAAACATCACTGGGCGGATTAGATGAAAGTGGAAACAAACTAAAAGAAGAATTTGATGTTAAAGCAGTAATAAATATGTGGGGAGCTGTTCATGATTCGGCAATGATTTCGCCAAATAAAGATGTTGCTTTATTATCAATACATGGTGATGCTGATATGGTTGTACCTATTGAATATGCAAATCCGTTTTTAGATGTAGGAAAAGTTGCAGAATGGCTTACAAATAAGCTTTGCGGATCTAAGATAATTCATAGACGGGCTCATGCACATAATTATTCTGCTGAAAAATTAATTGTTATTCCCGACGGTGGGCATGGTCCAATTTACGATGACAAAAATAATCTCAATGAGAATTATTTTATGATCAAAGATGAAATGACCATTTTTCTTCACGAACTAAACAAAAGAAATCTTAATGATATATCATTGGAAGATTTAAATATACATTTCACTAATAATCAGATACAAATTAGTCCAAACAAGGATGTAATTAGCGATTATTACATTAATGTTGTTGGAGGATGTATTACAACGGATAAAAGGAACAATTATAGAACAATTTGGTTTTCGAACGTGAGTGAAAAATATTATGAATTTCATATTACAAACAACATTGGTGCAAATAAAACGTTAAAACTTTATGTCAACTAATATCAAAACAAACAATAATAAGCTAAGAGCAATTTCAATATCAGGAAGCATTGCTGTAATTATAGCTGCGATAATGTGGGGAGTGGACGGTGTATTGTTAACTCCAAGACTTTTAGACAACACCGGTCATGCTCTGAATACAAGTTTTGTTGTATTTGTACTACATTTAATTCCTTTTGTATTAATGAACTTCGTGTTTTATAAATACTACACAATTCTCAAGCAATTTACACTTAAAGATTTTTTGTGTATGTTTTTAGTTGCTTTGCTTGGAGGTGCGATTGGAACCATGTGTATAGTAAAGGCATTATTTCTTGTTAACTTTCAAAACTTAACAATAGTTGCGTTATTACAAAAGCTACAACCTGTATTTGCAATAATTCTTTCCGTAATAATTCTTAAAGAAAAATTATCAAAACAATATTTTCTTTGGGCTGCATTAGCCTTAGCTGCGGGTTATGTAATGACATTCGGATTTAATCCACCCTCATCAGAAAGCAGCAATATTATTCAAGCAGCATTATATGCATTGGGAGCGGCTTTTTGTTTCGGTTCATCAACAGTGTTTTCTAAAATATTGCTCAACAAGTATTCATCGCCAACAATTACATTTTTTAGATACGGATTTACAACTGTAATTGCATTAATAATATGTTTGCTTTCCGGTGCAATTATGCAATTTCATATTGTGCCGACAAAAACATGGATAATATTTCTACTAATTGCATTTACAACAGGTTCCGGAGCAATATTCCTTTATTATTACGGGTTACAAAAGATTAAAGCCTCTGTATCGAGCATTTTAGAATTGTTTTTTCCGATTACGGCTGCATTATTAGATTATTTCATAAATAACAATACAATGACTGTTGTTCAATGGATTGCAGCAGCAGTAATGATATTCTCAATTATCAGATTATCACGAAAGGGATAAAATAATATTTTTTATCACATTTCGTTAATGTATTAATCACTTTATATATCTTTGTAGATTAAACTTGACAAACATGATCAAACGCATAACAATACTATCTATATTATTATTAATTAGCACATTAAGCTTCACACAGAATAAACATGTTCAAGCTGCAGATAATGCATTTGAAAAAGAGTATTATTCGACAGCAATTGAGAAATACAAGAAAGCATATTCAAAAACCAAGAAAAACCGCGTTGAAAGAGCGAGAATAGCCTCGAGGTTGGGCGATTGCTATAGTTTAACCGGCAAAGAAAAAAATGCTGAATCTCAATATAAAGCTGCTATTCGTGGGAAATATGACAAACGCGATTCTACTGTTATTTTAAAATATGCTAATGTATTAAGATTTAATGAAAAGTATGATTTAGCTAAAGAACAGTACTTGGCATATCTTGATATTGTTCCCGGTGACCCTTTGGCACTTGCCGGACTTGAGTCATGCGAGAAAATAACTGAATGGCTGAAAAATCCGGATAAATGTGAAATAACTACCATCAAAACAATTAATTCAAAAAATAGCGATTTCTCTCCAACATGGGGAGACTTGAGCTATACCTCAATAATTTTCACATCTTCACGAGAAGCTGCCAAAGGAAAACAAAATGACGAATGGACTGGGGAAAAATTTAGTGACATATTCGTTGCCTCACATGATGTCAAAGGAAAATGGAGTCAACCAGTGCCTATTGATGAAGAAAATATTATTAACACCAGCGCTAATGAAGGCACTCCATCAACAAATTATAGAGGAAATAGATTGTATTACACTTATTGTCCTGACAGCAAAGACATTTACGTAGGATGTAGAATTTATGTTGCAAGACGTAACGGCAAAACATATTCGGATCCTAAAGAAGTTAAGTTAGGTGGTGACAGTACTTGCGTATCAGGACATCCTGCTTTAACAGACGACGAGTTGACAATTGTTTTTGCTTCTGAACGTATTGGCGGACTGGGAGGAAAAGACCTTTATGTTGCAACACGCGAATCAACAAATTCTGATTTTGGTACCCCCATTAATCTTGGGAATAAAATTAACACTAAAGGAAATGAAATGTTTCCTCATTTCAGAAATGACAGCACATTATATTTCGCATCCGACGGTCATCCGGGTCTCGGAGGCTTAGATATTTTCTATGTTTATTTAGATCGCAATAAAATTCCGCAATCTTTGCCAATAAATGTAGGTGCGCCAATAAATTCCAGTAGTGACGATTTTGGAATTTTATTTCATCCCGAAAAAAATGAAGGATATTTCAGTTCTAATAGAAAAGGCGGAAGAGGCGGCGACGACATATACGGATTTGTAGTTCCTCCTTTAGAATTTACATTAACAGGTACTATTACCGATGAAAAAACATTGCAATATGTTCATGGAGCTAAAGTTGTAATTACCGGAACCGACGGAAGTATTATTCAATCTATTACTAATAATAATGGTGAATATATATTTTCAGCTTCACAATTAAAACCGGAAACAACTTATGATATCATTATTGAGAAAGATAATTATCTAACAATCACCGGAAAGGAAACGACGGTTGGTTTATCAACAAGCGAAAACTTTGTAAGAGACTTTATTCTTTCTCCTATTCCCGATCAACCTGTTGTGTTGCCAGATATTCTTTACGATTTTGCTAAATGGGATTTAAAACCACAATATCAAGATTCACTTCAAGGTTTAATTACAACCTTGAATTTGAATCCGACGATCGTAATTGAATTAGCATCACATACAGATATGATAGGCTCAATAGAAAGCAATGATGCTCTTTCTCAAAGACGTGCTGAATCTGTTGTTGATTATCTAATTCAACGTGGAATAAATTCGAGAAGACTCGTTGCAAAAGGTTACGGCGAACGTAAGCCACGAACTCTTCACAAAGATTACACAATTAACGGAAATTTCTTTGCACAAGGAACAACGTTAACTGAAGATTACATTAACGGTTTATCAACACAATCGGCAAAAGATGCAGCTAACCAATTGAATCGTAGAACAGAATTTTCAATTATCAGTAAAGATTTTGTTTCTGACGAAATTGCACTTCAAAATGAATCAATTGATGATGTTCGCGGAATTATCAATATTGTTATTGACCCGAATAAAAATTACATCAATTATGTTGTAACAAAAGATAACAAAACCGTATCTAAATGTATTGCAAATGGTTATACTTTGAATTTCGAATATGAAGAAAGAATGTCAGACAATTATATTTCGCAAGCAAAAGCTATCGATTTTTTAAGAAAAGGCGTAATAACAATTGATGATGTTGAAGGAGATGCAACAAGGGCAATCTCACAAGGAAGCATTGCAGATCGTACGAAAATTATTATCAAAACAATGCGCTTTGGCAGTAAAGAAATTGAAAATATTCCTGTTGTAGTTAATAGCAAAATACCATACGATCTTGTTTTAAACAAAAAGACTTTAGATAGAGTTGGTATGGTAATTTTTGATGAAGGAAGTAAATTGATTATTTTTGAATAATGGGTGGTAAATCGAGATATGAGTTACGCGGTGTATCTTCAAGCAAAGAAGATGTACATGCAGCAATTAAAAATGTTTCCAAAGGAATTTTTCCAAAAGCATTCTGTAAAATCATTCCTGATATTCTTGCAAATGACGATGAATATTGCAATATCATGCATGCAGATGGCGCAGGCACAAAATCCTCATTAGCATATCTTTATTGGAAAGAAACCGGCGACATGTCGGTTTGGAAAGGAATTGCACAAGATGCGGTTGTTATGAATACCGACGACCTGATGTGCGTTGGAATTACCGATAATATTCTTTTATCATCAACGATTGGAAGAAACAAAGCTTTAATTCCGGGCGAAATTATTAGCGCTATTATTGAAGGTACTGAAGAATTTCTTGAAGAATTGCGGACTTTGGGAGTTAATATTTATTCCACCGGTGGCGAAACTGCTGATGTTGGCGATTTGGTAAGAACAATAATTGTTGATTCTACTGTTTCTGCAAGAGCAAAGCGCTCAGATATTATTGCAAACGATAAAATTAGAGAAGGTGATGTTATAGTAGGATTTGCTTCATACGGAATTGCTTCATACGAAAAAGAATACAACGGCGGTATGGGCAGCAACGGACTTACCTCTGCTCGTCACGATGTCTTTTGTAAAAAATACGCCGAATTATATCCTGAATCTTACGACTCAAACGTTCCTTACAACTTGATTTATTGTGGTTCAAAAGAATTAACAGAACCTATTGTTAATACGAATATTGGAAAACTTGTATTATCCCCTACCCGCACTTATCTTCCTGTGGTTAATACGATTCTCAAAGATCTTAGAAATGAGATTCATGGGATGATTCATTGTAGCGGTGGCGGACAAACTAAAATATTACACTTCGTTGATAATATTCACGTCGTCAAAGACAATCTCTTTGAAGTTCCTCCTTTATTCAATTTAATCCAAAAAGAAAGCGGCACTGAATGGAAAGAGATGTATAAAACTTTCAACATGGGGCACCGCCTTGAGATTTACTTACCTGAGAAATACGCATCAACGCTAATTGACATTGGCAAATCGTACAATATTGACACACAAATAATTGGGCGTTGCGAGAAAAGCAATGAAAAGATGTTGAGTATTCGTACGGAAAATGGAAACTTTATTTATTAAGCCAGATTATTCGCTAAACTTTATTATTTAATAACCATTATTTTGTTTTGGTTTGAATATATATTTTTTTTTATTTCCACAAATAATTTCAGCCTAAACCTTAATTTTTGTTAAAAAACAAGAGCATTTTTTATTTTTAGTGATAAATAATAAAAAATGTAATGTTAGTTAAAGTTTATGGAAGTGCGGTTGTTGGTATCAATGCTATTTTGATAACCGTTGAAGTTAGTGTTGAAGTTGGGATACAATTCTTTTTGGTAGGATTGCCTGACAGTACTATTAGAGAAAGTCAGCAGAGGATAGAAACTGCTTTACGGGAGGTTGGATACAAGCTTCCCGGAAAGAAGATCACCATTAATATGGCGCCGGCGGATATCAAAAAAGTTGGTTCGGCATATGATTTAACGTTGGCAATTGGAATATTAGCAGCATCAGAACAGATTGATAACAGTGAAGTTAGTAATTATGTTATTATGGGAGAGTTGTCTTTAGACGGTAGTATTTGTCCGATTAAAGGCGCTCTCCCAATTGTTATAGAAGCTAAAAGAAGAAATTTCAAAGGAATAATTATCCCAAAGGAAAATGCTGATGAAGCTGCAATAATTGAAGGAATAAACATTTATGGTGTTTCAAATATACGAGAAGTTATTGATTTCTTTTGCGGCAGAGTCGAATTAGAAGCAATAAAAATTGATGTAAGAAGTAAGTTTGAAAACCAGAGCAATATTTATCCTCACGATTTTAGTGAAGTAAAAGGACAAGCAAGTATCAAAAGGGCTTTAGAAGTTGCAGCAGCCGGCTCTCACAATATTTTAATGATTGGATCCCCCGGTAGTGGTAAAACTATGCTTGCTAAACGACTGCCTACAATTTTACCTCCATTAAACATAGAAGAATCATTGGAAACAACAAAAATTCATTCTGTTGCCGGCAAACTTTATCCCGGAACTTCATTGGTAACAACTCGTCCATTTCGTTCTCCGCACCACACAATAAGCGATGCCGGATTAGTTGGCGGCGGAACATTCCCACAACCGGGAGAAATTTCATTGGCGCACAATGGTGTTCTCTTCCTTGATGAACTGCCTGAATTTAAACGTACTGCATTGGAGGTTATGCGACAACCTTTGGAAGATAATATTGTTACAATTACTCGCGCACGCCAGTCAATTTGCTTTCCAGCAAACTTTATGTTGGTTACCGCAATGAATCCTTGTCCTTGCGGATACTATAATCATCCCGATATTAACTGTACTTGTGCACCGGGAGTTGTACATAAATATTTGAATAAAATATCAGGTCCGCTGTTAGATAGGATTGATATTCAAATTGAAGTTGTGCCGGTACCATTTAGAGAATTAAGCACCTTAACACCAGGCGAAACAAGTGAAATTATTAGAGAACGAGTTACAAAAGCAAGAAGAATACAAACTGCAAGATATCGTAAACACAGAGGAATACACTCCAATTCAGGACTAACTCCTCAATTGATGAAACAATATTGCAATTTGGATTCTGATTGTATGGAATTATTGCGTAAGTCAATGGAACGTTTGAATTTGTCGGCACGAGCTTACGACAGAATTATCAAAGTTTCTCGCACAATCGCCGACCTCGACAACTCTCCTATTATTCTCGCAGAACATGTTTCCGAGGCAATAAATTATAGAAATTTGGATAGAGACAATTGGGGAAATTGAATGATGTGATGATGTGATGATTACTATAATAAATAAAAAATACTCTTATGAAATTGGAAAAACAAATTTTAATCCTATTTTTAACAATTGTGTCAAACACAATCCATTGTCAAGTTCGAGAAATAAATTTCGGGAAATCAACTTTGTGTTCACAGGTAGGAATTACTGCAATTAACAATAACATTTCGGGATTAACTGTCACAGATAATCTAAATTGGATGATTGGCATAAATCAAACTTATTCTATTCCGGAGTTGTGGAATATATCTGCGTCGTATATTCCAAAAATAAAAAAACGCGGAACAATACCAATTACAATAGCATGCCATGGTCCAGGAAATTTTATAAATGCTGAACTGAAAGCAGGATATTCACATCAATTCACAAGATATTTTTCTGCAGGAATAAGATTTACAACTAACTATTATTTAATAAAAGAATCACAAAATATGTTTAATGTGGGCTTTGAAATTGGAGCAACTTATTTCATCAATGAAAAGATATCTTTAGGCGTTTTTAGTTCCATACCTAATTTATTGCATAATACAACTGAAAATAGATGGAAAAATATCACAATTGAAACAGCTTTAAGCTATTATTTATTTGAAAAGGCAAGCATTCATTTCGGAGTAAGAAAACAACAATACACCGATTTAGAAATTATTACAAGCATTGCGTGTCATTTAGTAGAAAAAATTGCTTTATTTATCGCATACAACTCAGGGAACCAAAATATTAGCACAGGCATAAGTATAAATTCCAAAAACATCAATATTGCACTTATGGTTGATGTTAATTTCAAAATAGGTGTAACTCCTGAAATTCAAATTGCTTTTTAAAATGAGAGGAAAAGTTTTAAATATATTTGTATTATTAATTGTTTTATTGAAATACAATATCATTTTGTCTCAAAACACTGAAAATGATTTTGATTACACAGAATCTTTTATTGAAAATCTTTTAGAAAATAATGAAGATTCAGGAATTATTGACGATATAGAATTTTCGAACATCAATTACATTAAAATCAATTCGGTATTAGATGATTATATTTTAAACATTCCATTTCTATCTGCATTTCAAAAAGAACAATTAATATTGTACAGAAAGGAATACGGAAATATCTTATCAATTGCTGAATTGATGTTAATTGATGGTTTTTCATCAGAAATGCAAGACTTGCTTTTGAATATTATTGATTTTACTCCAAAAGAAGACCGACAGAAATATAAATTTAAGGATTATTTTAAACATGCAGATTACGAGATGATTGCAAGGATTGGCGGCATATACGGAAATGAAACGCCTTACATTAGTGAAAAACCTTCAGAAAAATATTATGGTAGTCGCGAGAAGTTTTTATATAAATTCCTCTACAACTTTGAAGACAGATTGAGGATTTCATTAATAACTGAAAAGGATGCGGGTGAGCAATTTATTGACAAAACCAATAAAAGCTTAGAACATTTGTCTGGTTTTATTCAATGGAAAGGGAAAAACTTTTCTATTCTTGCAGGAGATTATTACGTTCAATTCGGACAAGGATTAGGTGTTTGGACAGGTCAAGCATTTTCGTCAGGAATTGAGACGATTTCACAAATAAAATACCCAAGTAAGATAAAGGTAAAAACTTCATCTGATGAAGCTAATTATTTTCGCGGCGGAGCAGCTTTCTACAATCTAAAAGCTGTTTCAATATACACATATTTTTCATCAAAAAAGGCAGATGCAAGTTTAGATTATAATGATGATTTGGGAAAAGATATCTTTACATCATTGGCAACTATGGGTTATCATCGAACGGCAAATGAAATAAGCAAAAAATTTAATTTACCTATTATTAATACCGGTTTAGGTATAGGAATTGACATCAAAAGGTTTCGGTTATTTGCGAGTTGCAACTATGCAAAATTTGAACATATATTTTATCCGAAAGAAAATATTGAAAACATTTTCAAGTATAGGAACAATCAATATCTTACATACACTTTCGATTTCGTAACTTGTTTACGAAGAAGTGTAATATACGGAGAAATTGCAATAATGAATAATTTGTCAGCAGCAGCAATAGCAGGTATCACATTACATACAAGTTCGTTAATGGAAATAGATATTAATCTTCGATATTTATCACCAAAATATACTAATTTATTTTTCAACAATATATTTCGTTCCAAGAACGGTGAATACGCTCTATCAATAAAACATATAGCATATATTAATAAAACTTTTACTTTATATAATCATATAGATATTTCTAAGCCTTTATGGTTTACAACAAATATTTCTACATTAAATCCAATAGTAAAAATTTCATCTAAATTAAATCTAAATATAACAAGATATGTTTTAGGAAGCATATATTACAGATACACACTCACTAACATTAAGGAGCCTGACAACAAAATCACTTCATTCCAAGAGCAAAGCAGTCATAATTTACGCGCTCAAATAGAGTTTAGTCCCTACCCTTTTCTAAACTTACGTTCAAGAGCCGAATTTGTTTTTATCAATAAAAGCAAAGGAATATTGTTATATCAAGACGTATCTTATCGTTTCAACAGCAAATATTCAATTACATACAGAATCAGTTGTTTCGATACAGACGATTATTCCACAAGGATATACAGTTACGAAAACGACGTTCTTTATGCATATTCATCACCAATGTATTACGGACAAGGAGTATCGATGTTTTTATTGTTTAATTATAAAATCAAGAGAGCTATCTCAATTTGGGGGAAAATATCGTTTCAGCAAGCATTTGATAGAGAAAATGCGGGGAGACTTGGGTATACTTTGCAGTTGATCTATAAATTATAGTTTAGCATTATGACAAAATCACAGAATTACAAAATTTACATATTATTATGGATGATATAAATGATATAATAAAATTAATAATTAAATCTTCATATAAGATTTATAATAATTTAGGTGCAGGATTTCTTGAAAAAGTATACGAGAAAGCTTTACTGATAGAGCTAAAAGAACTAGGATTAATTGTTGAACGTCAATTTCCAATTGCAATATATTATAAAGATGAAAATATTGGAAATTACTTTGCAGATATATTTGTTGAGGAAAGATTAATAATTGAATTAAAAACATCTGAGAACTTAAGTTTAGCTCATGAACGACAATTAGTAAACTATTTGGTTGCAACAAATATTGACGATGGTTTATTAATAAATTTCGGATTATCAAAAGTTCAAATCAAACGAAAATTTAGAGTTTATAAAAAATAACAAAACCAAAGTGAAAATATATTTGTTAATTATGTAATTTTGTGATTATGTCATAATGCTTTTATTTATTTTTGCAAAAATTTCAAATTATGCGTTACAATTTTGATGAAATAATCGATAGAAGCGGCACTCACAATGTTAAACACGACTTAGCACCGAAGGTTTTCGGCACAAATGATATTATTCCAATGTGGGTTGCTGATATGGATTTCAGAACCCCGGATTTTATTGTGGATGCATTGAAAGAGCGTTGTAATCATGAATTATTCGGTTATACTTTTGCTTATGATGGTTATATCTCAACTGTGCTAAGTTGGCTCGAAAAAAGGTATGATTTACCTGCGACAAAAGAAAATATTCATTTTATTCCGGGCATTGTTGCCGGAATATCATTTTGCATTCAAGCATTTACTAATGAGGACGATAAAATTCTTATACAAACTCCTGTTTATCCACCTTTTATTAATCTTCCGAAAAACAATAACAGACAATTAGTTACATCCAAATTAAAAATCGAAAATGGTAGATTTGCAATAGATTTTGTTGATTTTATAGAAAAAATAAAGGGATGCAAAATGATGATACTTTGTAATCCTCACAATCCGGGCGGAACTGCTTGGTCGGAAGAAGACCTTCAAAGAATTGCACGCATTTGTCATAAAAACAATGTGCTTGTTATTTCCGATGAGATTCATGCCGACTTAATTTTACCTCAACACAAACATCACTCCTTTGCGTCTGTTTCTCAAGAAGCTAAAGATTGTTCAATAACTTTTATGGCGCCAAGCAAAACTTTTAATATTGCTGGGCTATCGAGTTCAATTGCATGCGTTTTTAATGATAATATCCGCGAAAAATTTTTCGGATATCTAAACGGTTATGAAATTGCGAACGGTAATATTTTCGCTTTTGTTGCTTGTGAAGCCGCTTTCAAAAATGGAGAAAACTGGCTTTTTCAATTAACATCATATCTTCAAAACAACTGCGATTATCTTAAAAATTTCACAGAAAATCATTTACCAATGTTAAAGGTAATAATTCCTGAAGCTTCGTACCTTGCATGGATTGACTTTAATGCTTTGGGAATGGCGCACAATGATCTGAAAAAATTTTTAATACATGAAGCTAAAGTCGGATTAAATAGCGGTACCGATTTTGGTGATGATTATGAAGGTTTTATGAGAATGAATATTGGTTGTCCATTATCAGTTCTTAAAACGGCATTAGACAATATTAAAACAGCAATAAATAATTTAGATTAATGAAGAAGTTAAGTGGTAGTATCATAAAGTTAATATCTTTAATTATTATTTTGATTGTAATAATCATCACAATTATTTCAATCACAAAATGTTCAAGAAAACAACATTCCGATTCTCACGATGGAGAAATCGGATATGAAGAAATTGTGGAGCCTGAACCGCTTATGCTTTACGGAATTTGTGTTGATAATTATGATATTTCCGAAAATACGATTAAGAAAAATGAAGTTTTATCTACAATATTAAGACCTTATGGGGTTTCTCCTGCAGTAATTCATCAATTAGAAAAAGTTTCAAAAGATACTTATAGTGTAAGGAAACTCAACAGCGGCGCAACATACCGAGTTTTACAAACTAAAGATTCCGTTCCTGAAGCTCATTATTTTATTTATGATATTTCTCCAATCGATTATTGTGTTTATTCGTTGAAAGACAGCATCTATTCATATTTAGGAACATTGCCGACAGATACTATAACCAAAAGAATTTCTGGCGAAATTAATTCTTCGCTATGGAATGCAATGATAGATTTAGGCGCTGCACCCATTTTGGCAATTAAGTTATCTGATATTTACGCATGGACAATAGATTTTTTCGGAATACAAAGCGGCGACAAATTTGAAATGATATACGAAGAAGTATATGTTGGTGAAGACCGAGTAGGATTCGGCAAAATATTAGCGAGTAACTTTATACATTCGAATCAAAACAATAAAGCATATTATTTTGTTGTTAATGGCAAAGGCGATTATTTTGATGAAAACGGGAAAAGTTTGAGACGCCAATTTCTAAAAGCGCCGTTAAGTTATAGTAGAATTAGCTCAGGATTTTCATACGCAAGAAAACATCCGATAACAAAGCAAGTTCGACCACATCTTGGCGTTGACTACGCGGCTCCTTCAGGAACTCCGGTACAATCAATCGGCGACGGAACTGTTATTGCAAAAGGTTGGGATAATAAAGGTGGCGGCAATTATGTCAAAATTAAACACAATAGCGTTTACACCACTGTTTACATGCACTTGAAATCTTTCGGGAAAGATATTACTAAAGGAAGTAGAGTTAAACAAGGACAAGTAATCGGATATGTTGGAAGCACAGGCTCATCAACAGGACCGCATCTTGATTTTAGAGTTTTCAAAAACGGAACAGCAATAAATCCGTTGAAGATGGAGTCACCGCCGGTAGAGCCGGTACCGGATGAGTTGATGGATGAGTTTCGGGAGAAAGCTGTAATTGATGTGATGATGTGGTGAAAATGATCAAATCAACAAATCATCAAATGATCACATCAACACATCAATCAAGGGCGATAGCCTGATTTACTCAAGATCAAATCATTATCAGCAATCGCCATCATTTCTTCTAAGCTAATCTTATTATTTTTCATATAAGAGTGAACGATGTGCCAGCCTATCCATTTACAAACTGAGCCGGGTGATTCTTGTGAGAAAAAAGAAGTGTATGGGGCATCGTCGATTAACTTTTTCATTACTCTTAAATCATTTGTAAATAAAGTATTATCGGAAAGCAAATATTTCCATACATCTTTCTCGTTTTTTTTGCACCAATTTAATTGATTAGCAGTAAAGCCGGTAATTATAGTATCGTGCATATCAGGAGACATTGATTTAATAAATTCCCAATTTTTTCCATAGTAAATCATCAAATCAATGAGTCGGGTATATGAATTAGAAGAAGCATTATTATATGCTGCAATTTGTTCTATTGCATCTCTAACAATGAAATCTTCATTAAATTTTTTAACAATATATGCCGGAATTCCCAACGCATAATAATTTGAATTTTCACCAAGATACATATCAAGAGCTAAAAACAAATTTTCCCCATCATAAACACATGGATATTCAAAATCAAAGCCGGAAATATATGTATAAATATCAGGAGCTATAAAATTCGGATAATAATACTTTATATGCTTAAAACACTTTTCAAAATCATTTTCTTGTTGTGAAAAATTTTCATAAAAAATCATGCATTCATCATAAACTTTTGAAACATAATCATCTGTAACAAAATCATATATCAAACCAACACCATTTGTATCTTGCTTAATATCACCAAGAAACACTTCATATTTATCAGATAAATCCAACAATCCATTTAAAAAATTATCATGTGGAATTTTAAGCAAATCAATTTCATATCTATTCACATCATAATCATTCAAATTAATATTATTAATATTGACTTTATATTCATTATTTGAACATGAAAAAAACATTAAAGGAAATAATATTAAAAAAGCCTGTTTAAAATTTATCTTCATTTTTTTAAATGTTAAATGATAAAAAAAATCTCTTCTTAAATAAAAATATTTATCTTTGTAACTTGAAATTATGTAATATTATTGCATCTATGATGAAACTTCAACATTTTCTTGTTGCTATTTTTGTTAGTTTGATTGTTTTTTCAAACCAATCACTTTCAGCACAAAACAAAGAGGAGAAGTTATTTAGAATTGGCGTAAAAGTTAGTCCGAATTTTTATTGGCTTAACTACAAAACAGAAGGTTATGTAGGTAATGCTCAAAGTTTTGGTGTAGGAATTGGCTTTGTAAGTGATTTCCTCATCAGCGATAATTTTATGATAAAAACAGGTATCGATTTTTACAGTATCAAACTTGATTATACTATGCCATTCAGTACAGTTATTTCTGATCAGGGTAAAATGAGTTATTCAGGCACATTACATCGTCAGGGTAAAATTAATTATTTTGATATTCCGGCAGTAATTAAATACATCATAAAAGATTCTAACAAATTAAGTATCAACGCTCAACTTGGTTTAAAATTCGGTTGCAATTATAGAGCAAAATCAGATGAGACATTTACTTATATTGACTTAGACATGAAGCATCAAACGCTGTATAGAGAAAAAGTTAATATTTCAGATGAAACAGCTGGAATAAAATTGGCTTTAGTTATGGGAGCAGGCGTTGAATACAAAATATCTAAAAATGTTGCATTATACGGCACATTAATGTTAAATCCCGGACTTACAAATATTTTATCCGGATTTAACACGACTTACACTAATACTTTAAACAAAGCTACAGCAAGCAATATCGAGTTATCAATAGGAATTATTATTTAATTATGAAGGAGATTAAAGATTATCTTGTTAGAGAATTACAAGATTTTTTCAAAAAAGCTAATTTCAGCAAAGCAACATTGGGAATGTCGGGAGGATTAGATTCAGCAGTAGTATTTGCGTTAGCTGTTGATGCTTTAGGTAAAGATAACGTTTTACCTGTGTTGATGCCATCAATGTATTCTTCACAACATTCTGTAGATGACTCTATTGAAATGGCAAAAAATTTAGAAACGAAATATGAGATAATTAATATTACTAATGTTTACAATTCTATTTTAGAAAGTCTTTCACCCATTTTTAACGGCGCCCCTTTTGATGTAACGGAAGAGAATATTCAAGCAAGAATAAGAGGATTGCTTCTAATGGCAATATCAAACAAACAAAGAAGACTTGTTCTAAACACATCCAATAAAAGCGAATTATCTGTCGGCTACGGTACACTTTACGGCGACTTATGCGGAAGTATTTCTGTAATCGGTGATCTTTATAAAACAGAAGTATTTGAACTCGCTAATTATATTAATTCTGAAAAGGAAATAATTCCAAAGAATATTATCAATAAAATTCCATCAGCAGAATTAAGACCAGATCAAAAAGACACAGACTCATTGCCTGACTACAATATCCTTGATACTGTTTTAAAAGCATATATCGATAATCATAAAGATGCTGAAACAATAGTTAAAGAAGGGTTTGATAAAAATATTGTTGAAAGAATTGTCACTTTAGTTAAAAACAGCTCTTTCAAATCCTTACAAGTTCCACCAAAAATTTCAATAAATCTTTAAAGTATTTTGAAATGAAAAAACATTTAATATTTCTCTCATTATTTATTTTCTCTATCGCTTCATTTACCCAAAACACAAATAATTATTTTGATTTTTCAAAACGTGGAGAAGCATATTTTTCTTTTAAGACTGATGATAAAGACATTATTCAACAATTAGCCAATATAATTTCTATTGATAAGATTGAAGAAAACGGTAATATTATCGCATATGCTAACGAGAAAGCATTCGCCAAATTTCTCGAATTTGGAATAGAGCCAACAATTTTAACTCCTCCTTCAATGTTGGAAGAACATAAGATGTTTACTATTGATCAGTACAATTCAAAAGAAATTTATGATTGGGACTCGTATCCTACATACGAAGCTTATGTTGCTATGATGAATGATTTTGAAACTAATTTTCCAAATTTATGCGAAACTATTGAATTTGGGACAACTGTAAATAATAGAAAACTTTTAATCTGTAAAATAACAAGTAATATCAACCCAACAACAAAAGCAAAAGTGCATTACAGTTCGACAATGCATGGTGATGAAACTACAGGTTACGTGCTGATGCTTAGACTCATTGACTACTTATTAAACAATTATTCTACAGATAATAGAATAAAAAACATAATCGACAATGCTGAAATTTGGATTTGCCCAGATGCTAATCCTGACGGTACTTATTATGCAGGAAATAATAGTGTTTATGGTTCTATAAGATATAATGGTAATAATGAAGATTTAAATAGAAATTATAAAGATGACGTATATGGCAATCATCCCGATGGTGCTCAATGGCAGCCTGAGACAGTCGCATTCATGGCTTTACAAGAAGAGCAAAAATTCCATCTATCTGTAAATATTCACGGTGGTGCTGAGGTTTGTAATTATCCTTGGGACAATAAAAACAGTTTATCAGCAGATGATAGTTGGTGGCAATATGTTTGTCGCGAATATGCAGATACTGTTCATGTTTACAACTCATCGTATATGACATACCTCAATAATGGAATTACAAGAGGTTATTCTTGGTACAGCATTTCAGGCTCTCGACAAGATTACGCTAATTATTATGACCATTGTAGAGAATTTTGCTTGGAAATAAGTAATAATAAAACTCCTTCAGCAAGTCAATTACCAAATTTTTGGAATTGGAACTATCGTTCTTTTTTAAATTATATTGAACAAGCTTTGTATGGAATTCATGGAACTGTTACTGATGCAAATACCGGACTTCCTCTTAAGTGTGAGGTTAAAATAGAAAATCATGACCGCACTGAATCTCAAGTATATTCTAATCCGGAAACAGGATATTATGTTCGCCCAATTAAAGCCGGAACTTACACAATATCATACATTAAACAAGGTTATGAAACGGTAAACCAAATCATTACAATTAGTGACAAACAAAAAATAATTCACGATGTTCAGCTCAATTATGCAGGTATGACTGCAAGTTTTTCTGCAAATAATACAAATGTAAATTTAATAGCAAATAATCAAGTTAATTTTACCGACGAATCATTTTCATTAAACCCAATAACTCAGTATTCATGGACTTTTGAAGGTGGTAACCCAAATACGAGCAATGATAAAAATCCGATCATTACTTATGATGAAGAAGGAAGTTATTATGTTAGTTTAACTATTAGTGACGGTACAAACAGTTCAACTCTCACGAAAGAAGATTATATCTCAGTTTCAAGTTATTATATTATGCAAAATGGAAGCTTTGAGATTAACGAAGAAACAACATTCTATGATTCGGGTGGAAAAGATGAAAACTACTCTAATAACGAAAATTATACTATAAGCTTTTTGCCAACAAGTAAAAACAAAGCATTGACTGTTACATTTACAGATTTTGATGTTGAATATCACGGTTCTTGTAATTATGATTATTTGTTAATTTATGATGGTTCTGACATTTCATACCCATTACTTGGCAAATTCTGTGGATCCACCATTCCCGGACCATTTACTTCGAGTGCTGATAATGGCGCATTAACTTTTGTTTTTCATAGTGATGTAGCTGATACTGGTAGTGGTTGGAAAGCTATTATTGAAAACAAATCTACAACAGCTCCAACTGCTGATTTTTCCTCTGAAAATACCTTTATTGTTGCAAATAGCGATATTGCATTCATTGATAAATCATTAAATGATCCAATAGAATGGGAATGGACTTTCGAAGGCGGAACTCCTGAAACAAGTAATGAACAAAATCCGACAATAACCTATCAACAAGCAGGAAATTTTGATGTTACATTGAAAGTCAAAAATGAATATGGAGAAGATGTTATCACAAAAACAGATTATATTCAAGTAGCACTATCAATTAAAACCTTAGAAAATAATATTAAAATTTATCCTAATCCTGCTAAAGACGCAATTAATATTCAAGCAGAAACGTTAATAGAAGAGATTGAAATTATCGATTTAGCCGGAAGAAAAGTTAATGAAGTTAATATTAAAGATACTAATACAATAATAGATATCACTAACATTCCTGCCGGATTATATATCATTAATATTCAATTAGAAAACTCAAGTTATTCTACAAAAATACTTATTAATGATTAAATATGTTTAAGAAATTAATTGTTTTAATATCAATATTATTTTCATTTTACTCATACTGTCAAACTGATATCAAAATTATTCTTGAAGCAGGAAGTGATAATGTATCAGTAAAGATTAATTGGGATATTAATGCATTAATAACACCTATTACATTGAATATACATATGATGGATAATACTTCATCGGTATATAGTCTTGTTAAAAGCATACAAAATCCTACTAATAATTCTTCAACAACAATTGATCTTCAACTTGCAGATGACACTTTTTTCATTACCGCAGATTTTACAGATAATTATGGTAATTCATATTATTCCGATACATTAAGTCCAATATATATAATACTTGGAGGTGGAGGTATTACACAACCACATCCAACTATCAGATGTCCGAAATATCAATTAGAATCGCCAGACACATTATATCTTTACAGAAAATATCCTCACGAAGCTGATTTTAACAGAATTAACCCTAAAGTTGAATCCGGCACTTCTTTTGAAGACAATACTTTAATAGGAGTATGTAATGAAGAAATAGGATATCAAGTAATCAACAAAGCAAATAATTCATTTTCCGCACAAAAATTTTCACAATATACTGATGCAAATCCACCAGACAAGCCTATTATTCGAGGGTTAACAGTTGAAAATAATAATTTATCAATACAATGGAATCATTCATTAG
>JAJDHA010000039.1 GCA_030265965.1 Odoribacter sp. OttesenSCG-928-L07 | reverse complement strand
TGACCAAGATTTGAATCGTGAACAATTTAAGATTAATGATGACAGAAGCTTGGCTGAAATTATTGAAGAATTATTAGATTCAGAATACATTCCGTCATTTTGTACTGCTTGCTACAGATTAAATCGTACAGGTGAACATTTTATGGAATTTTCCGTGCCGGGATTCATTAAAAGATACTGTACAACAAATGCTATTTTAACTTTGGCAGAATATTTAGAAGACTATGCTTCTCCCGAAGTACAAGATAAAGGGTGGAAAATAATTAATAATGAACTTAATAAGCTCGAAAAAGACGAGACAAAAGTTGACGTTGCTGAGGTAAAGCGCCGTTTAGAAAAGATAAAAGAAGGAATGAGAGATCTTTATTTTTAGATCTCTTCTTCATATCCCGTAGAAGTATCAACTTGGCGAGTTGCTTTTTTAGTTGGATGCATGTTTCCAAAAGCGTATGTTACTGTTAAACTGAAAGTTCTTCCGTTTCTCCAGCTGCTATATTCTTGAACGAAACCTTCACCAAAAGTGTTTGTATGCCATTTCCTTGAATTTAAAATATCTCTGGCATTTACCGCAACACTTAATTTTCTATCAAAGAATGATTTTCTGAAACCGGCATCAAGAGCGTAATTAGCTTCTTGTGTACCTTGTGCTACAATTCGTGGCGAATTATAATTTCCTGTAATTTGCAAAGACATTGCATGAGGAAATACAAAGTTTGCAATTAAACGCGCATTCCATGTAAAACCTTTACTTTCTTCACCAATAATCGGATCTTCAATGCCTTGAGCTATATATTTAAACCCTTCAAGCTTTTGGTAAAATAAGTTTACAGTTGAAGTAAGGTTGAAGAATGTAAAAAATTCATTCTTTGCAACTAATTCAACGCCTGCCGATTGCATGCCGGAAATGTTTACAAATGTACTCTTCATAACTTCTTCATCACGATATCTAATTCTTTGCATAACATTATTAACATCTCTGTACCAACCAGAAAAAGAAATGGTGTGTTTTGGCCAAGATTTAATGTAGTTAAGCTCAAAAGAGTTGGAAAATTGCGGCTCAAGCAAGGGGTTACCGAAAGAAATATTTGCAGAGTCGGAAATATTAATAAATGAATTTAGTTGATGACCGCGAGGACGCGAAATTCTACGAGTATAATTTACTTGAACTTCATGACCTTTAGGCAATTCGTATGTTAAAAACACACTTGGAAATAAACTGTAATATTCATTATGGAAGAACTTAATATCTTCCTCTATTTCACCGTGTTTTAAGGACTTAGTATTTATTCCTGTATATTCACCGCGCAATCCGACATTATATCCGAATTTATTAATTCTACCTGAATATGTTGCGTATAAAGCGTGAACATCAAGATTGTAAATAAATTTATTGTATAATACAGGATCGAAGATAGCTGTTTCAGAAGTTAAACCCGAGAAAGTTTCAACCGGACTTTTTTCTCTTCCGAGTGAGCCTTTGTATCCTGCTTCAAGTTTTGAATTTTTATTAAAATTATTTACGTAATCAACTTGAAATTCAGCGCTATTATTATTGATATTACTTGTTTGTCCTTGATATGACGAATAATAATTAATAGAATCAATAAAAGTTGTTTGGTAATAATCGCTTATTCCTTTCATTCTCCATGCATTGATCGAAGCAGAAGCATCGAGTTTGCTGTTTTGACTAAATTCATGTCTATAACTAAGCATGACATTTCCGCCGCGATTATTATTTTCGGAAGTAGCAATACGTTGACTTGTAGTATATTGTCCTGGAAGAGGAATGCCATTTCTATAATCATTAATAGTTTCTCTTTCACCTGCCCCATACATTCCGAAAACATCAAGATAAATATAATCCTTTTGTGTTGGTCTGTAAGTTAAACCTGCCCGAAGATGCATTCCGTTACCAAGATTTTTCGAGTTCGCATCTTGTAAAGACATTGATTGTCCGAGTCCATTTTCATCGAGGTTAGTTCTGTAAGTATATTCTTCTCCTTTGCCGACTCTGTGTCTATAGCCAACATTAGCGTAAGCTTCCCATTTCCCTTTGTTGTAGTTGATATTTGCGCTCGCATTATAACCCAAATGAGAATCCATACCGGCTTGTACGCTACCGTAATAACCGGCTTTTCTATCTTGTTTAAGAATGATATTAATGATTCCTGAAGTTCCTTCGGGGCTGTATTTAGCGGAAGGATTTGTAATAACTTCTATTCTGTCGATACTTTCGGCAGGAAGTTGTTCTAAGATTTGTGCTTGATTATCGGAGGTTAATCCTTGAGCTTTGCCGTTAATCCAAATTGTTACGTTTGAACTTCCTCGTAGGGAGATTTCGCCCTCATTATCCACTTCAACAGAAGGAATATTACTCAGAACTTCGCTGGCAGAACCGCCTGCAGATGCAATATTTTGATCAACATTGAAAACTTTTTTATCTATTTCGAAACGCATTTGTGATGCTTGCGCAACAATTTCGGCTCCTTCTATCTCCATTGCTGTTTCTGCAATTTCGATTTTTCGCAAATTAATAGTCTTATCATCACTAATAGTAACTCTTCTTTCAACAGTTTCATAACCTAAATATGTGATTCTTATTATGTATTCACTTTTATCTAATCCACCGATATAAAACTCACCAGTTTGATCTGTAATAGTTCCTGTAAAAGGAACCTCTTCACCTTGCTTCCAGATTCCAACAGTAACAAATTCAACAGGTTGGCCTGTTTTTGTGTTAACAATAGTACCTCTGATGCCGCCACCTTCTTCAACAACATCAGCAAAAGCATATAAAGATAAAAGTATGAAAATCACACAAAGAGAAAAATATTGTCGCATTATCCGTTTTATTAAAATTTCGTGCGAAGGTACAAAAAGAAGCCAATATGGTGATAGTGAGGTTAAATGATTTATGAAATCTTAACACATACTAATTAATAGTTAATATAATAAACTCAAAATCCCTATAATTAGGGATTTCACAGACAAGTCAAACCATATATTTTTGCATCCAGAATGTCGATAGATTTTAATAACACTTTTCACTGTTAATAATATTCGGGAAGAAAACATTTCTTCCCGAATATTTTAAATCTGATGTTCAATTTTTTTGAATTAAAATTTACGCCATAATTTTTAATAAAATGTTTTGATTAACCCAATGAACACCAGCGGTGTTAAAAAGGAAAAACCGGATTAATTGTCTGGTTTTTTTTTGTTAATACCAGATTGCTTCGTTGCTGCGCTCCTTGCAATGACGAATTCCAAATTCCAGCTTTATCATTTTATCTATTTTATCGATTTTATCCGTAGAGACGTTGCGCGCAACGTCTCTACAATCACCACATCATCAAATTACCATATCATCACATCAAAAATTTCTTCCACCAATATCCCTCTATATTCGTTTCGATTGTAATATCATCCTTTAAATCGCTATCAATAAATTCAAAAACATGTTTGTTGATGTTTATTTTGACATCAATTGCAAACTCATTAAAATTGACAGCATAAATGATATTTTGCGAATTAAAAGAACGAATAAAAACATAGCAATTTATATCAACAAGATGTGTGTTGATCCACATCAGATCGTAAAATTTCCCATTAGAGATTGCTGGTTCATTTATAGCTTCATTAAGAATTATCGAATATTTATTTCTCAAATTCTTTTCTTTTTCAGATAATTGCTCAATATTGAAATTGCCATTGTTGTTCCATCTTCTCAAACAATCTATCGACCAATAATCAAAAATGCTGCTTCTGCCGTCATTACCACTGTAACCTTCGCTTCCTTCTGCCTTTTCACCAAATTCTTGTCCATTGTAAATCATAAAAGGTCCTTGATGTAAAAAAACAGAAATCGCGCAAGCCGGTAAAGCTTTATAAGCATCGCCGACAAAGAAATGTGATGCAATACGTTGTTCATCATGATTTTCCATAAAACGAAGCATTTTGTCATTTAGTCCATCAGTATTTTGCCAACTTTTTGTGATTGCGAGAACACTTCTTTTCCTTTCAAGCACATCGCGCAGATTATCATACATTCCAACTTTATCATACAGAAAATCGAAATTAGCTTCTTGTAGAAATATTTCATAAAGTTCTCTTTTATAGATTTCTGCAATAAACAAAATTTCCGGAAATATAGTTTTAATCTCATTTATTTGCCATTTCCAATATTCATGAGGAACCATTTCAGCCATATCACATCTAAATCCGTCAATTCCTTTTGATGCCCAGAAATGTAATATTTCATTCATACACAACCAAGTTCCGGGAATCGGATCAAAATGCTTTGTGTTATTAATAAAATCGATTCCGTAATTAAGTTTTATTGTTTCGTACCAATCATTAACAGAAGGTTTTGATGTAAAACAATCATTGCCTGTAGCTTTTGCAGGAAACTCCAAATACTCTTTTATTGTAGATGAAAAATGTTCTGCAAACGTGAATGCTTCGTCAGGTACAACAAATGCTTCATTTTCCAAATAATAGAAATTGTTATTTATATCAAAACCTTTTGAATTATTTTCTTTTGCGCCCAAAATATATTTTGAACTCGAAATATAACTTTTTCCATAATTAGGATTAGAATTATATTGTCGAGCAACATGATTAGGAACAAAATCAATGACAACTTTTAGTCCGTGATTATGAATCCGTTCTATAAGTTCTTCAAATTCTTTCATTCTATTTTGAACATTACAAGCCAAGTCGGGGTCAACGTCAAAATAGTCATTAATTGCGTATGGCGAACCTGCGCGACCTTTTACAATAAGCGGATTATCAGCAGGAAGTTTATTAGTGGAATAATCAGTAGTTGTCGAATGGCGTATGATTCCTGTGAGCCAAATATGCGTTATGCCTAAGTCTTTTAACGAGAGAATTGTGTTATCATTTATATTATTAAATTTTCCGCAACCGTTTTCTTCTATACTGCCCCAAGCTTTGTTTACATTGGTAATATTACCGAAAATTCGTGGAAACAATTGATATATAGTGATTTTTGCCATTGTTGTTTTGTATTAATGGTTTAGCGACTTATCGAAGGGCGGGGTTGCCGACTGTTCGTGCCGGTGTTTGCGTGAAAGTCCGTAAGGACTTTCTGTGGGCGACACCTGCATTTTGGCAAACTGCGTGTTGTGTATT
Source organism: Odoribacter sp. OttesenSCG-928-L07 (assembly GCA_030265965.1). Lineage (GTDB taxonomy): Bacteria > Bacteroidota > Bacteroidia > Bacteroidales > BM520 > RGIG7150. The sequence goes on along the minus strand of JAJDHA010000039.1, from coordinate 8,145 downwards.
CGTGCAATTCTATCTATTCGCTTTTTATGGTTTTCAACATTTCAATAAATTCAAATATGTTAGACGAGGGATTTTTGTTCAATTCCAGTTTTTGGGCACGCTTACAGGCATCTTCTACTTTGTTATCTAATTTTTCCTTGAGTTTATTATCAATTACTCCTTTTGCATAAGTTCTATTCCTATTTCTAAGCTCTCTCAAACAATCTTGAGAGGAGAGACTTGCTGTTTGATTCTTGTAATGCAATAAAAACCATAGTTCAATACAAGGATTAGATAATAATAATTTGGCATTTATTTCCTTGAGCCTCAATAAGGTGTTTGGATCATCTGCATCGTATAATAAAAAATCGATATCTTTTTCGTGTACCGGTTTTCCTTTTTTGTGATTAGTAATGAATTTCTGAGTTATCTTGGCACCTGAGATTTTAGGAATAATTTCAATAGATATTCGATATTTTGAACGAAGATAACAGACAAATGCTTCCTCTGTTTCTCCTTCGCAGAAAATCCAGTAGCGAGGATTTATCTTTCTGGACTTGGAAATATGTCTTTTGTTTCTGCTATTCATTAATTAGTGATTTTAGATTTTCTAACGAATCATTTATTATAGGAATAGCATCAAAACGTCCCTGTAAATATGCTTTTTCTAAATCCATAGAATCCCTGAAATCATTATAATCATACAGTGAATATAAATCTGAAGAAGCATCCTCTTTCTTGTTTACAAAATATATTTGGTCTTTCCTGAATTTTGAAAGATTCAAAAAAGTGGTATTGTGAGTAGTACAAATTAATTGAGCCTTATTGCTTGCTCTAAAAAGATTAAATATATATTCTATAATATCGGAATGCAAACTTTCTTCAATTTCATCAATAAGCAAAATCTTATCATTTTTTACAATGTTTATAATATTAAGAATAATAAAAAATAATTTCATTGTTCCTGCTGATTCTTCTTGAAAAAAATCGAAAGGTACTTTCGGTGCTGCTTTGTGATAACTTGTTATCTTTAAATCTTCTTTAATTTCATCATTTACCGAAAGTGTTAAATCATTGAGATTTGCTGTGAAATTCTTAACAGGATTTTTAATTTTGCTGATTTTCACATCAACTATATCACTATCGGCAATTCTTAACGCTTCTATAAGTTGTTTTTTATAGGAATTAAATAGTGATTCTAAGCGAGGAGTATTAAATCCTAAATATCCTAAAATAAATGTTTCGTTGAAGTATTTAAAAATTTCTTTTGCCAATTCTCTATCCATTTGGCTTGCTCTTGAAATAAAAAGAGTTTTATCCGAAGTGTTTTCAGCAACATCAAAAGGACGTTTAATATGTGAGCCGAATGTATATTTGTTTTTTTTATCTTTTCCTTTTCTTTCGTCTCTTTCAAAAATTTTAGCAATTCTATTATTTGGGTAAAAGTATAATGATTCGGTAATAATGGAATTCTGCATTATTGAAAAAGAATATTCATATTCAATGTCGTGTAATACAAAACGAATAAAAAAACTACTCGGTTTTTTATTGCAATTGTCAAATTTGAATTTTTTATAATTAAAGATAGCATTCTCATTATGATTATGAGAGTTCAATATCATCATAACAGCAAATCGAATTGCTTTAATTATATTACTTTTTCCCGAAGCATTCGCACCATAAATAGATATAGTTTTGAGTACATTAATGTCTTTATATTCAAACAGATTATCCTTAAGTTTTTGTGCTGACTGATTTCGAATGTTAGCAGCTCTCAAATCAAGAGTTACTTCGTCTTTGATAGAGAAAAAATTGCTTAATTTTATTTCTAATACCATTTTAAAATCGATTTATACAATTATTTTGCAAATATAGATATTAAATCGATATAAAACTCTTTTTATTTTATTTTTTTTACGTCAATAAAATTCTCACAACTGCTTCTGCATGACACCTAACGTCCAAATAAATATATAGCAGTTTATCCAATAGCAACTTACAATCGTCGCAATAAAATTATTTAACTATCAATTTCTCAGTTTTACCATCGACCGTAATATAATAAATGCCAACAGAATAGTTGTTAACATCTATCATCAACGATTTTTCATTGATATTTCCGCGTTCAAATATTTTTTTGCCGAATGAGTCAAATATCGTTATATTATTAATTTCCTCCGACGATTCAATTGTTACATTATTTTTTGCGGGATTTGGATAAATTTTAATTTGATTTGTGAAATCTTCAATACCGACAAAAAGTTTAAATTTTACAACAATGGAATGATTTGAAGAAATGTCTTCAAAGGTATATGTGTTATCTGTGATGACAACTTCATTATTATCTATCAATACTTTATCGATAATATAACCATTATCAGGAGTCATAGTATATGTAACATCACTTCCTTCAATGTAAGAGTTATTTCCTAAAGGATCAATAATTCCGTTTGTGCCATCAACTGAGGAGATAATATCATAATAAATAATATCTGATCGATTTACATTTACAGTATAAGTTTTTGTTGTTTCACCGTCTTCTGCAGTAACAATTATATCGAATGGATTTTCACCGATATTTAGCGGATGTGTACCGTCGCCACTTACAGAAGCTAATGGATTATTAGCTATTGCTGTAATAGTAATATTATTTACACTATTTCCAACAGATACCATATACTCTGTAATGTTAGGCGAAAATTGAGGAGTCAACGATCCGTCACTAATAGACAATGCAGATAATGTTGCATCATTTGCAGCCGCTTCGCCAATTGTAAATGAAGCTGTTCCGTTATCATTAATAGTAATATTATATATGTGAATTCCACCTTGTCCGCCGTATGACAAAAAACAAGAAGGAGATGTGTCATCACTGATTTCGGTGCGGTCATCAACGCCATAATGTGCGAGATAAATATCGCCATCATTGTATAGATCACCACCTGGACGGTAGATATATACTTCATCAGGCGGACCTTGTGAGTTACCATTTTCATTTGAATTAATTCGATATATCAATACACCTGTACCTGGGATGGAGGAATCCCAAAATATGTCAGTATCTCTAAATTCAATTACAAAATATTCCGACGAGGAATTCGGCGACAATATTTTGTAAGCACAATTTTCATCTGCCCAAACATTATTTAAAGTATATGTTCCATCGACTGTAATTGTAGGAATGTCGTCAATCCATCCGCCATATTTCCATTTTGTATATGCTAAAGGAGATTGTGGCGGTAGAGTATTGCCAGCCATTAAATCCCATTGTCCTACGGGTGTTAATCCATCATGACTGTAATGATAATAGTCGGGAGCACCTAAAGAATGAAACATTTCATGCGATAACACACTTGCTTTACTATTATCAAGATGGGTTTCAATTTGCATATTATATTCCCACACAAACTTTCCATGAATTTCAACATCATAACTATAAAGCGCCCACTTATGCGGCCACAACAAAGTATTCCATTCGCCTGGCGAACCCTTTACAATAAAGCAGATATTATCAACATCTCCGTCATTATTATAATCTATATTTAAATTTTCGGGGATTGTATTTTCTACTGCTACAATTGCATTTGCTAATAATTGATGTTCTCTTTCAGTACGTTCATAACCATTATCACCTCCGGTATAACCATTTGGATTCATAATTGCATCATAAGGTTGATAATATGAGCGTGGATAAGAGTCTTGGTAGGAAAGTATTAGATTTCCTTCGGGAGGAGGACAGAATGTTGACGGAATCAATGTTGAACCTTTTGAAACAGCATTAAAGTAGCTGTACATCGAAGGATAGTCTTCTGTTTCATTATTAAACATGTCGTAATAATAATCATAACTACTTTCAAAATCATCTTCATCAGCAAAGCGTATAAAAATTACAATATTATTTAATGTAATATTATCAGCCACTCCTTTTGATTCATATATTTTCGAGCTACCGGGAGTTTTGTTTAAAAATTCTCGCCTTGCCTGTTCTCGTTTCTCAGCAGAAATAATAGTCCAAGGAGTTAAACCGATAGTCGCAGGATCAATCGTTCCAAAAACATATCCTGTTGACACTAATTCGCCGTCTTGTAATTTGGCATAAACAACATAACTTGTTTGAGGATCACGAATTAATGTATATCCTTCAGCATCATGCACCCAGTTGTAAAATTCGTCGCCGGATACAAAACATTGTACAATTGTTCCGTCAGGTTGATTAATTTCGACAGGAAATTTTTCAATGTAACTTGCATAAGAAAAAGTAACAAAAGTGAAAAATAAACAAAAAAGTAAAATAATTTTCTTCATAATTTTTAATTGATAATGACTTTAATATTAATGATAATATAAAAAATATTTTGAATATATCTGATTATTACATTATTAAATCTTAATTATTAGATTTTTAAATCTAATAATAAGAATACAAATGTAATTATTTTTTTACAAAACATATATTATATTTTAATATATTCAGAAGGTTGTTTAAAGTAAGCTTTTGATATAGCTTTAATCTTTCACTTTTCATCTAATAAAATTATCTTTGCACCATGCAAACAGTACCGGCGAAAAAAATAGTTTCTGCTTATACCGAAAGAGGATGGTTCGGAGCAAATTTTAATATGAATATTTATCGTGGTTGTTGTCACGGCTGCATATATTGTGATAGCAGAAGCGAGTGCTATAATATTCCCGATTTTGATACGGTAAAAGCTAAAGAAAATGCTCTTTCAATAATCGAGAATGAGTTAAAATCAAAAAGAAAAAAAGGAATTATTATGACCGGCGCTATGAGCGATCCGTACAATCCTTTTGAAAAAACTGAACAACTTACGCGTGGCGCATTGCACTTGATTAATAAATATAATTTCGGAATAAATATTCTTACTAAATCGAATCTTGTTGCCCGCGATGCGGATATCCTTAAATCTATTCAAGAACATAATCCGGCGGTTGTGAATTTTACCATTACAACTGCCAACGATGAACTTTGTAAAAAGATTGAACCGAATGTTGCAAAAACTTCTGAAAGATTAAAAGCTCTTGAGTCTTTGGCTAAAGCAGATATCTCTTGCGGAATCGGACTTATGCCTGTTCTACCTTTTATCAATGATAACTCAGAAAACATTTCACAGCTTGTTAAACTTGTTGCAGATGCCGGTGCAAAATGGATTTTTTCTTATCCGACATTGGCGGTATCATTACGACAAAATCAAAGAAAATATTATTATGATAGGTTAGATGAAAATTTTCCGGGAATTAAAGATAAGTATATAAAAACGTACGGATCAAGCTACTGGTGCGCATCTCAAAATAGTGATGAACTTTGGAAAGAACTGATTTCATTATGTAAAAAGTATAACTTGCTTTACAGACATAACGAAATTGAAGATGCAATTAGAAACGATAACAAACAAAGACAAATAAGCCTGTTCTAACTGAAATCTCTCCATTTCTTCATTCTAAATTTCGAAATTAATCCTGCAAATTCTGTCATTCTGTCTATCTTTGCAAAATGAATATTGAAGATATTAGAGAATATTGTTTGTCGAAACCAATGGCAGACGAAGCGATGCCTTTTGATGATGAAACTCTTGTGTTTAGAGTTGGTGAAAAGATGTTTGCGCTTATTGCTTTGGAGAAAGCTGCTGCTGTAAACTTGAAATGTGATCCCGAACGTGCGCTCGATTTAAGAGAAAGACATCACGAAATAACAGAAGGTTATCACATGAGTAAAAAACATTGGAATACAGTTTCTTTACTTGGAAATCTCTCTGACAAATTTATTATTGAGCTTATCGATCATTCTTATGATTTGGTTTACAAATCTTTACCCAAGAAAATAAAAGATCAAAATATTTGAATTTCAAAGAAACATGAAAAATAATAAAAACTTTTTTATCAGTGCACTCAAATTTTTCACTCCTTATGAGTGGTTTTTACTTATAACCATTATCACTTTGAATATTATTGTTGCTGTTGTTACAGGCGAGGTAAAGCCATTGTCGATAATAGCGGCAGTATCAGGTGTTTTATGCGTGGTTTTGGTTGCAAAGAAACATATTTCCAACTACATTTTCGGATTGATACAAGTAAGTTTGTATGCTTATCTTTCTTGGGGTGTCGGTTATTGGGGAGAAGTGGCTTTGAATGCGTTGTATTATGTTCCGATGCAGTTTATCGGATTTGCATTGTGGCGAAAAAGATTAAAAGAAGGCAGCAAAACAGAAGTGAAGTCGCGCCGACTTACTGACGAACAAAGAGTTTTAATGTTTGTTGCATCTTTGGTAATTGTTTTAATCGGAGCACAAGTGTTAGCACATTTCGATGATCCTGCTCCATATCTTGATTCTATTACAACGGTACTTTCTGTCATTGCAATGTTACTTATGGTTAATACTTACGCTGAGCAATGGTATTTGTGGATTGTTGTAAATGTTGCAACTATAGCAATGTGGTTAATGGCGCACTTCAACGGCGAACCAAATGCTCTTGTTATTTGTACAATGTGGATTGTTTACCTTCTTAACTCGATTAATGGATTAGTGCAATGGAGTAAGAAAGTGAAAGTTTGATGTGATGATTTGATAATGTGATGATTGTAGAGACAAGACACCGCCTTGTCTCTACTGATAAAATCAATAAAATGGATAAAAAAACCTTTTCTTCAACAACAATTGTTAATGAAAACAATGTTGCATCATCGCCATATATGGGTTCGGGCGATATAGATGTTTTTGCCACTCCTGCTATGGTTGCATTGATGGAAAATGCTGCTATGCTCTGCGTGGCTGATGAGTTACCGGAAGGTTTCTCAACAGTAGGAATCAGTATTAATACTACTCATGAGAAAGCAACTCCTTTGGGAGATACTGTTACTGCAACAGCAGAGCTTATTGCAATTGATGGCAGAAAGTTATCATTTAAAATTACTGCAACTGACAGCAAAGGAAAAATTGGCGAAGGAGTTCACGAAAGATTTATTATTGATAAGGCAAAATTTATGATGAAGATAAAATGATTTGAATAAAAGTTTATTCTTCAATCATAAATAACTCATTGATTTGTTTAGAAAGTTCGATAGAAGAAATATCGTCAAAGATTCTTCCTTCAATGCTTAGAGATACTGTTCCTCTTTGTTCGGATACAATAACTGCAACAGAATCTGTTTGTTCGGTGAGTCCAATTGCAGATCTATGCCTAAGTCCGTATTCGCTTGGAAGATCTGTATTTTTTGAAATTGGCAAAATACATGCTGCAGCAACAATTTTGTTTTTGGTAACTACAATGGCGCCATCGTGCAATGGTGAATTTTTGAAAAATAAATTTTCCAATAATCTTCCTGATAAATCAGCATCAATTCTTTCACCGGTATCAACAACATTAAGCAGATTATTTTCTCGTGTAATAATTATTATTGCTCCGGTTCTTGATTGTGCAAGACGAAATACTGATCTGACAATAACGTCGTAATCAAGCGTTTCCTTCTTTCCGAATCTGTTAAAAAATCTAGTTCGTCCTTTTTGTCTATCTCCAATAGGTTTTCCTATCATCAGCAAGAAAGTTCGTATTTCAGGCTGAAAAACAACAATCAGCGCTATAAATCCAACAGAAATAAAAGCTCCAAGAATTTCGCTCAACATTTTCATTTGAAACGATTCTACAACCTTCCATAAAATAAAGATTGCAATAATTCCAAAGAAAATATTAATAGCGGCAGTACCTTTCAGTAGTCTGTATAAACCATAAAGTAAAAATGCAACTAAAATAATGTCAATAACATCAACAACACGAAAAGCGATATAGCACAAATTCAATAAAGTCATCTTTTAGTAAAATTTTACAAAGATAGTAAATAGTTGAAAGTTGAAAGTTGAAAGTTGAAATTTTTTAGATACAATTTATTTATAAATAATTGCAAAAGTTTAATTTCTTTATTATCTTTGGTGCGTTAAAGATTTTTTTGATTGGAATGACTGAAACCTGCATTGAAAAGGCATTGCAGTATGTTGGAAATAAATGTTACTTTAATATATTGATAAATTGAGTATAAAACAACATCCTTTTTGTTGTAATTATTATTAGAATATAAAATTAACTTTATAAAAGTTATTAAAAATATTATTAATTAAAACCTAATTTATTATGAAACAACTTACAACCATATTA
>JAJDHA010000038.1 GCA_030265965.1 Odoribacter sp. OttesenSCG-928-L07 | reverse complement strand
GTTTTTGGAGTTAAAGCCAACGGAACTTTGGTAAATGGGAGAATGAATGCAGGCAGCGTATCTCTTGAAAGTACCGGAAATTATTTCTTTACCGACAGAGCAAATTCTGCATTTAATACACCAATTATTGCCACTCCCGATTCTATTACTGTTTGGTTCTGCTTTAGAACATTATCTAAAACAGATTCAGCTTTTGTTCATTGCTCAATACATGGAGATGATGATTGTAGATTAGTAAGCGACGGCAGCTATCATCCTTCACATCTTTTAGTTGCAAAAGGCGATGGATATACTACTGCAACATGCTCGCTTAACAATGACAATTTTATCTGGAAAAGAATGTCTGTTCCGTTTATTATTGACAAAGATTGTGTTCATACAAATCCTAAGTACATCTTAGCATCATTTTCCACAAATCAATACGCAGGACGCGGTGATGAATCCGACGAACTATATATCGATGATGTATTATTGATATATAATCCAACACTAAGTACTGAAGAGATAACAATTTCAAGCAATAAGCTTTCTGATTATTCAGAATATATTCCGGTTGAGATTTCTTATTCACTTAAAGGCACCATGTCGCCATACAATCTTAACAAGGCAAAAAACATAGTTATCGCCGAAATATCAGATACCAACGGAAGTTTCTCAAATCCGACAAACATCGGAAGTATCGAATCCGACATATCCGGCATAATCACATGCAAGATTCCTATTGACAAAGTCAGAACAGGCAACAAATATAGCATCAGAGTAAGAACCACAAACTATCCGATGATTTCGGAACCATCAAAAACAAGGCTAGAGTTTTATTAATTCTCACATATTCATCTGCATTAACCCAACCCCGTCAGGTCAGGCACAAGTGCACATAACTTCACAACCCAAAGGCGTGTGTACAGGTGCAAAGCACCGACACATCGCAACCCAATGCCGTAAGGCGTGGGTACAGGTGCAAAGCACCGTCACATCGCAACCCAATGCCGTAAGGCGTGGGTACAGGTGCAAAGCACCGTCACATCGCAACCCAATGCCGTAAGGCTTGGGTATATAGCGTGACAACACCACCAGAGCCCCAAAGGGGCGTCACTTCATACATCCCACAAATACTGCGGATCATATTCAATATTATGTTTATCCAGCAATTCCACATACTCATCTTTAGTTTTGATTTTCTTATGATGATTTTCCTGATTTCTAATGTAACGTTTTACATTTTTTATTGCTGACTCAGAAACTGTAAAACACCCATAACCTCCTTGCCACGAAAAATCCTTATAGTAATATTTGTCTCTGAGCCAACGACTACTATTACTTTTAATCTTGTTCATTAAATCCTTAAGTGCAATATTCTTCGACATTCTACAAAGAATATGAATATGGTCTTCCACACCATTTATTTCATAGACACTCGATTGGTTGTTATTAATAATTCCGTTAATGTAGGCGCATAATGCACTCATATCTTCTCTTTTTATTTTCACACTATTATATTTAATATGAAAAACGATATGGATCATTAATTTTGTTAGGGATTGTGACATGATAGTTGGTTTTTGTGAATATTATTATTTATTATGTGACACCCCTTCGGGGCTCTGGTGGTGTTGCCACGCTATATACCCAAGTCTTACGACGTTGGGTTGTGATGTGTCGGTGCGTTGCACCTGTACCCGAGCCTTACGGCGTTGGGTTGTGATGTGACAGTGCGTTGCACCTGTACCCGAGCCTTACAGCGTTGGGTTGTGATGTGTCGGTGCGTTGCACCTATACCCTAGCCTTACGGCATTGGGTTGTGATGTGACAGTGCGTTGCACCTGTACCCAAGTCTTACGACGTTGGGTTGTGATGTATCGGTGCGTTGCACCTGTATCCATGTCTCCCCTATGCTGGGTTGTGATGCGACAACAATATGGTACGTATTATTTTTATAATATATATTCACATAATTCCATGAATCATTACCTTATATTAAGTTTTCTTAAACTTTCTAAGTCTAAGGATTTTTTTATCTTTGCCGAAACAAATGTAAATTATGAGAATAGATATCCTTAGCATATTTCCGGAAATGTTTGTCGGTCCTTTTGAACATTCTATAATTAAAAGAGCACAGGAAAGTAAACTCGCGGAAATACATATCCATAATATTCGCGATTACACTACCAACAAACACAAAAGGGTTGATAACTATGCTTATGGTCCCGGCGCGGGAATGGTAATGATGATTCAACCAATCGCTGACCTTATCGAAAAGTTAACCTCTGAACGAAATTATGATGAAATAATTTATACTTCTCCCGATGGAAATTTGTTTAATCAAAGTACTGCTAATTATTTGTCGTTAAAAAATAATATAATAATCTTATGTGGTCATTACAAAGGAATTGACCAAAGACTGAGGGACAAATATTTTACAATGGAATTGTCAATTGGTGATTATGTGTTAACCGGAGGCGAACTGGCTTCTATGGTTATTGCTGATGCAATAATTAGATTAATTCCGGGTGTTCTTAGCGATGAAACCAGCGCACTAACAGATTCATTCCAAGACGGATTACTCTCACCGCCTGTATATACTCGCCCTTATGAATATGATGGAATGAAGGTGCCGGACATTCTTCTTTCAGGCAATGATGCTGAAATTGAAAAATGGAGATTGGAGGAAGCAATTAGAAAAACAAAAACTTTAAGACCTGACCTTTGGGAAAAACTTGAAGGGTAATTTATTGCACACAGATGACACAGATAAGACAGATTTATATAATTTATTAAAAGAAATTTATATAAACACATTATCAAAAACTGTGGTTATCAGTACAATCTGTGTTATCTGAGTGCAACCCATCTACCATCCAAAAGGATGTTCCGCTAATGGTAATTTTGCAAAAGGATGATAATCGCCTTTCAATCCGACAGGTGACGCATTTCTAATATCATAAACTATATTCAACGATGCGCGTGCATCATCAAGTCCGAAACCTTTGCCCGCAATAATTTCTTTATAACTTAATGTATGCAAATCCTCAAATCCTTTGCTAAATTCAAATTCACTATTATCTATATTGATAACACGATATGTTCTTTGATTTTTTTCTAAAATGAACTTTGGAAGTGTATCGGCGTTAATGCTCAAAAAATAACGAACTCTTGCTTTTTCGAACTCAATAAATCCTGCCACCCTATCATGTGTACTAATATGCACAATGCTCGACTGCATTTCGCCGAAAATCCAAGTAAGCATATCGTAAAAATGGATTCCAATATTTGTTGCCACACCGCCACTTTTGTGAACATCGCCTTTCCAGCCCGTGTAATACCAATTTCCGCGAGAAGTAATGTATGTTAAATCAACATCATATTTTTTATCATTATTATTTGACATTACTTTGTTTCTCAATTCGATAATAGAAGGATGAAGTCTTAATTGTAATATCGTATTAATTTTTTGACCTGTATTTTGTTCCACTTCTTTTAGAACATCAATATTCCAAGGGTTTAATACGATAGGTTTCTCGCAAATAACATCAGCGCCGATTCGAAGTCCGTAACGTATGTGTGCATCATGCAAATAGTTTGGTGTACAAATCGACACATAATCTATTTTATTTCCTTTGCCAACATATTTAGTGCAATGTCTATCAAACAATTCCTGTTCTGTAAAGAAAGCTGATTGAGGAAAATAATTATCAATTATTCCGACACTATCACATTTATCATAGGCTGCAACAAGATTATTTTGAGTTTCTTTAATTGCGTTCATGTGTCGCGGTGCAACATAACCCGCCGCACCTATTAAGGCAAAATTTTTCATCATTTTTTGGTTTTTTGTATGATAATACGGATTAACAAAACTATTATCAAACCCGACAATAATCCTATTCCATCTGCGATAATATCTTGATAACTAAACGATCTATAATTGAGAAAATATTGTACAAGCTCCATGAAAGTGCCTAATAATATTCCAAGTGACATCCAGATCCATCCTTTAATTCTTTTAAAAGAAAACATAAAAAAAGCCCAAGGAAAAAACATCAGTCCGTGCATTAGATAATCTGCACGGATAGGCAAACGTGAAGCAATTTTGATTTTTGTCAGATTACTTACCGGGATTACAAGTAATGTAATTATTGATGCTATATAAATAACAAACAATATGATGTATATGTTCTTTTTCAGAAAAGTTTTCATCCTATTTTGATATAAGCTTACCCTCAACTTCTTGGTATTCTTTTGAACATTTTGAACAAATCAAATTTTCGTGTAAGATTGTACCACACTCACAAACCCAAGAAATTTGTTTTGCTGGAACTCCTGCAACCAAAGCGTAATCCTTTACGTTTTTCGTAACAACAGCGCCTGCTGCAACCATAGCATTTTTCCCGATAGTATTTCCACAAATAATAGTTGCATTTGCACCAATAGAAGCGCCTTTTTTGACGAGAGTTTTGGAGAACTTCTTATCCACAGGAAATAATGAGCGCGGAGTTAAAACATTGGTAAAGACACAAGATGGACCGCAAAAAACTCCGTCTTCCAACTCGACGCCTTCATAAACAGAAACATTATTTTGAATTTTTACATTGTTCCCAATCTTAACATTATTCCCAACATTAACATTTTGTCCAATAACACAATTTTTGCCAATCACAGCACCTTCTTGGATATGGCAAAAATGCCAAACTTTAGTTTCGGCGCCAATAGTTACATTTTCGTCAACATAACTTGATTCGTGAACAAAAAAATTATCTTCCATCGTATTATTAACTAAAAATTTAGCAATTTAATTATTATGCTGTATTAGATTGACATTCATATCCAGGCAAACAACTTGCAAATATACATAAAATTTGCGATGAACGATTATATGAATTTGGGTCAAATGTATAATAATTTGCAATTGAATTATATTTTTACTTATACATTTATATTAGGTTTGAAGCAAAAAATAATTACCAGTATATATGTTAATTACACTCCATTCTTTAATACAAAAACCCAAATAACCATAGTGGAATGCGGTTTTTATGTCCGCATTCAATATTATCCAATGCCAGATAAGAATTTTGTATCCCTGAAATTTGTCCTGTATCCTTATTTTTTCCTCCAATTTCAAATGTATATTTCCCGTCAATATGGAAATCACTCTTTCCAGCTAACTCAAGGATATGTTTATGTTTCAACTGGTTTGCAAAAAAAGTTTCACGCACATTGCCTATTTCTACGCTGTCGCCTCGTAAAGCATACATTAAATTTGAGTTTTCCATAAAAATTTTGTCAGGTTTTTGCAATCTCGTAACACCTTTAACATCTTGATATGCCTCAAAAATCAGTTGTGCTTCATGGATGTTGAAAAGGTATGTTAACAATGTTTCTCTATTAATTCCAATCCTCGTGCTTAACCCTGAAATATTCGGAATAAACGGTGAGGATTCACTAATAACATAGAGTAATTGCTTTAGTTTCTGAATATAAGCAGGACTAATATTTCGTAAGAGTGGTAATTCAACCTCCAAAATAGTGTTAATGATCTCGTCTATCTTTGTATAATAAAGTTTTATGCTTTCGCGAAAAATTGGATAATAACCTTTAGTTAAATATTTCTCAAAATACTGTAATGGTCTGATTTTGTTTATAATATCCTGCGAAATAACAAAATGATTATTCAGAATTTCTTCTAAGGTATAAATTTTAAAATTAAAACCAAGTTCCAAATTTAAATACTCACGAAACGATAAACCTTGCATTTCATACATGATAGCACGACGACTCAAATCGGCACGTGAGTTCAAAATTTCGAGTAATGATGAGCCTGTAAAAACAACTTTTAGCTCTGGGTAATCATCATAAATATTTTTTATCTCAACTGACCAATCGGGATATTTATGCACTTCGTCAAGAAATAAATATTTTCCACCATGTTTCACAAATTGGTCAACAAGTGTTACTAAACGATTATCACTAAACCAAATGTCGTCTAAACTAACATATAGTACAGCATCTATTTCATCCAACAAATACATTTTGATGTATTGTAACAACAAGGTTGTTTTTCCAATTCCTCGTGCTCCACGGATACCTACCAGCTGTGTATTCCAATCGAATTCGTAAATATAATTGCGTACAAAATCCATTTTTGTCCGCACAATTTTCTTTTGTGATTTTTCAATTAAAGTTTGCATAATTGTAATTTTTACAATTGCAAAGATAAATATTTATTCGTTACAACCAACAATTTTTTGCTTATTTTGTTGGTTGCAACCAACAATTTTAATTATTTTTTGTTGGCTGTAGCCGACATTTTTACCAAAACCTCCCCAATCAAATCAAAATAATCTGCATCCGTAATTAATGCATCATAAAACTCTCCAATAATTAAATCATTGTCGGAAAAGACAATAACCTCATTGTCAACTTCAGGAGAATCAAATTCTGTTCTGCCTATGTAATAATTGTCTTCTTTTGAATCGATGATTACCTTCATTGTATCTCCAACCTTCTCCAAATTCTTTTCTAAGGAAATACTTTGTTGAACCTCAAGCAATCGCTCCATCCGCGATTGTTTTACTTCTTCCGGTACATCATCTATCATTTCCGCTGCCGCTGTTCCTTCTTCGCTTGAAAATGTAAATACTCCTACCCTGTCGAAACGCGATTCTCTGACAAACTCAACCAATTCTTCAAAATCTTCTTCCGTTTCGCCTGGAAAACCAACGATAAAAGCAGTTCTGATAGCAATATCAGGAACAATTTTTCTGATGCGTTTTACCAATGCTATCGTTCCTTCTTTATCGATATTCCTTTTCATATTCTTAAGAATCGACGTACTAATATGCTGCAAAGGAATATCTAAATACTTGCAAAGTGACGGAATTTCATTATACATTCTAAAAATCTCTTCGTTGATTTCGTTTGGATGTGCGTAATGCAATCTTATCCATGGAAATCCGATATCCGCAATTTTTTGTGTTAGATCTCTAAGTTCCATCGTCTTATACAGATCAATGCCGTAATATGTTAAATCTTGAGAAATGAGCATTACCTCCTTCACTCCTTTATCGAATAAGAATTTAGCTTCTGCCAAAATGTTTTCCTTTGTACTGGAAACATGTTTTCCGCGAATTATCGGAATAGCGCAAAAGGCACATTTTTTATTGCAGCCTTCTGCTACTTTCAGATATGCATAATGCTCCGGAGTGGAAAGTAATCTTTTTACACATTTGCTATCTGCAACCTCAACATCTTTCAAAATAGACTTAGAAAGTAGTTCATATTCATTTGCTCCGAACCATTCATCAACTTCGGGAATGGCTTCTTTTAGTTCTTCTTTATTTCTTTCCACCAAACAACCAAAGACATACAACTTGCTAAGTTTATAGCGTTTATCGTTCTTTATCTTCGCACAATCTAAAATCGTCTCAATAGATTCTTCTTTCGCATCAAGAATAAATCCGCAGGTGTTTACGATAGCAATATCTGCGTTTTTCAACGACTCGAAAGTGATTTCGTAGCCGGCCGATTTTAATATTCCGGCAAGTTTTTCCGAATCAACAGTGTTTTTTGAGCAGCCGAGGGTTATGATGGAAACGTTTGTGTTCATTGGATTGATGATTTGAAAATTTGATGATTTGAAGATTATGTTATTGTGAGGAGTGTTGCGACGTTGCAATATATGGACATAATGACAAAATTAGCAGAATTTACATATTTATTTATTTCAAATTTCTACCGTTTCCTTTCAAGATCTAAGAACTCGAATGCAGCAACATGTTTCTCATCTGCTGGATGGAAACTTCTTATGTTTTCTTTCCATTCATCAAAATTAATTTCGGGGAAATATGTGTCTGCTTGAGGGGAATCATCAACAAAAGTCAGATAAAGTTTGTCTGCTAATGGCAAAAACTGACGATAAATTGATGCTCCACCCATTACAAAGACTTCATCATCATTACCGGCGATTTTGACGGCTTCTTCAATGGAAAATGCCATTTCGCAGCCGGCGAATTTTTCATCGGGATTATCTGTAATAACAATATTTCTTCTGTTTGGCAGAGCGCCTTTCGGAAGCGACAAGAATGTGTTTCTTCCCATCAGCACGGTATGTCCGGTGGTAAGCTCCTTAAAGCGTTTCATGTCGTCTGGTAGCGACCATAAAAGTCGATTTTCAAAGCCGATAGCATTATTACCTTTTGCAATTGCAACTACTATTGATATCATTTCAGACTATAATTTTATAAAACAAGAGGTTCGGAAGAACATATTTATCCCGAACATCTTGTTTAAGATTTCACAATATTAATAACCGAAAATTTCTTCTAATTGAAGTTCTTGTACCTGACCGTATTTCTCCAATTCTTTAAAATTAATTGTAGATCTATCGCCGATTATCATATACTTATATGATTTTCCTGATACATAATCATTAAAGAAAGTTTCAAATTCTTTGATAGACATATTTTGTACTTTTTCGTAAGTATCTTTACGATAATCATAATCGATACCAAGGTCTTTTAAATTTAACCATTGGAAGAAAATATTATCTTTAACAATTCTTTGAGTGTTGATTCTTTTGATGATAGCATCCTTTGACAACTCGTATTGGGTTTCCGACAAAGGCATTTTGTTCATAAGATCAGTCATCGCATCAGCAGCTGTTTTTAATTTATCTGCCTGTGTTCCAACGAAACAAGTAATTGAGCTGAAATCATCTTTTTTACTTGGATTATTGATTGATGCCATTGACGAATAAGCAAGCGAACGAGCTTCTCTAATCTCTTGGAAAACAATTGATGATAATCCTCCGCCGTAATATTCTCCAAATACTGTTATATAAGGCATATCTGCAACATCAAATTTATTACCGCGAGTAACCATCAATAAGTTTGATTGTACCATCTGATAATCAACAAAATAAATCTCGTTTTTAGTAACGTTAAGTTTCTCGAATTTAACTTCTTCCGGGAATTTCTTAAGCGTAGAATTTACATTATGTTTTGCTTTAATATCTTTTAATATTTCATTTTGTTCTGCAGAACCATAATAGAATACAAGATGTTCGTAATCTTTAAGATTTTTGATAATATCAACGAGTTCATTAGGGTCAATATTTTTCAATTCTGCTTCCGATAAGATATGTGTAGCAGGATTTTTAGCGCCGTACATTCCAAAAGTTCTCATTGCACGCCACAAAATATTGCTTGGGTCAATTTTATCATTCTCACGTTTTTTCAATAATCCGTCAATATAATTATTATACGCCTCAACATCAACCTGTGCATTATTCAAAACATGATCGAGTAGCTCAATAGCTTCATCAAATTTATCTTCCATGCCGGAAATATAAACGTAACTCATCTCATTACCCGGAACTACCGAAAATCTCAAAGCAAGTTTATACAATTCTTGTTGCAATTCTTCAGCAGAATATTTATCTGTACCTAAATATTGAAGATAATCAATTGCTATTGGGAGTTTTAAATCATTAAACTTCCCTGCTTCAAAAATGTAATAAAGTTTGAAAATACCATTAGTTGTATTTTTAATATAATGAAAATCCAATCCTGATTGAATATTTTCGCTATGGATAGAATTTTTATAATCAATAAATAATGGTTGGATATCTTCAACTTCGATATTTGAAATTTCGATAAAATAATCTGATTGAGCATCTCTGTTTATTGGAATTGTTGATATTTCAGGCTTTTCAACGCGAACAACTCCGGAAGGCTCACCTATTCTCTTATAACCAATTACATAATTATTTTTGTAATTTTTATTAACGAAATCCATGATTTGTTGTTTGGTGATATTAGCAAATCTTTCATCGTCTTTAAAAATATCAACATAATCTTTTTCCATAATGAAGTTACCTATGAATCTGTATGTTCTGGACATATTATATTCATCTTGCATCATTTTAGAATAACGAGCATTATTCAAAGAAGCTTCAAGAATCCAATCTTCGAAGTCGCCTTTTCGTATTTTATCTAATTGTTCGAAAAGCAAATCTTTTAATTCTTCCAAAGTTTGTCCATCTCTGGGTTGTGCCATAAATGAGTGAGTTGCGTAATCTTTAAGACTCCAATCATAAGAATAAGCTTCCAAAACTTTTTGTTGTTGGTTTAAATTAAGGTCGATTAAACCACATTTTCCGTTATAAAGAATTTTATTAATTGCACTAATCATCAGATCATTATCGCCTGAATTTTCAAAACGGAACATAATAGTTATTGATTCTGCTTCCGGACCAAAAACTTCAACTTCGATAGGTTCATTAATCGGTTCTTCTTTAATTGGCTCATGTTTTGGAAGTTCTTTTCTCTCCATTTGTCCGAAATGTTTATTTACGAGTTTGATTGTTTCGTCGAGATTAATATCGCCGGAGAGTGCAACAGCCATATTATTAGGCACATAATAAGTTTGATGGAAAGTAACGATATCCTTCATCGAAGGTAATTTCAAATGTTCAGGGAAACCAATAACATCTCTTCCGTAGGGATGAGTTGGGAAAATTGCTTTCATCATGGCATTACTCAAACGAGAATCATCCATATCTTGATACATATTAAACTCTTCATAAACTGTTTCAAGCTCAGTATGGAATAATCTTAATTGAATATTTTGGAAACGATCTAATTCCACCATCATCCATTTTTCCATCTCGTTTGTTGGAATTTCGTTGATATAAACAGTCATTTCGTAAGAAGTACCTGCGTTTGTATTTGAAGCTCCTAAGCTTGCAACCATTTTATCGTATTCACTTGGGATAGCGTAACCTGCAGCTAACACCGACAGACTATCGATTTGTTTGTAAAGTAATGCTTGTTCAGCAGAATCTTTCGAGTTTCTACGGATTTCGAAAAGTTCTGATATTTGATCTAAAAGAGCGCTTTCCTTTTCCCAATCAGTTGTTCCAAGATGGCTGGTTCCTTTAAACATCATGTGTTCAAAATAGTGTGCCAAACCTGTAGAGTTAGGATCTTCCGAAGTTGATCCGGCTTTAACACCAATTAAAGTTGATACGCGCGGTTCAACTTCATTTCTGGATAAGTAAACTGTTAGTCCGTTATCAAGAGTATAAATTCTTGATTGAGTCGGATCATTGGTAACATACTCGTAAGTATAGCCGTTAGAGTCAACAGCGGTTTTAACTTCATAAGCAGATTTTGTACTGCATGAAGCAAAAACAAGAGCCACGATGGCAAATGTTAAAAATTTTATTGGTTTCATTTTTTATTTATTAATGTTTTAAACTAAATCCGGAAATTTTGGGATAGAGCCTGTTTCGTATAAACCTGCATCTAACTTAGCTTTTACTTCACCGAAAGCGTTTAATGTGTATTCTACATCTTCCAAAGTATGAGAAGCCGTAGGAATTAAGCGGAAAATAATTTCTCCTTTCGGGATAACAGGATAAACAACTATTGAACAGAAAATATTGTAATGTTCGCGTAATTCCAAAGCTAAATTTGTTGCTTCTGATACAGAGCCGTTAAGGAAAACAGGAGTAACACACGATTGAGTTCTTCCGAGATTAAATCCTCTTTCTCTCAAACCTGATTGAAGTGCGTTGACAATATTCCACAAGTTTTCTTTTAGTTCAGGCATTGTACGAATCATCTCCAAACGTTTTAACGCACCGATAGTCATAGGCATAGGTAATGATTTCGCATAAATTTGCGATCTCATATTATATTTCAAATAATCGATAATATATTTGTCGGAAGCAACAAAAGCGCCAATTCCGGCAAATGATTTCGCAAAAGTGCCGAAGTAAACATCAATTTGATCTTGAACTCCATAATGTTCACCTGTACCGGCTCCGGTTTTACCCATTGTGCCAAGTCCGTGAGCATCATCAACTAACAATCTAAATTCGTATTTTTTCTTCAGTTCGGCAATACCTTTTAAATTACCAACAGCACCTGACATTCCGAAAACGCCTTCTGTAATCACAAGAACTCCTCCGCCTTGTTCGTTTGCCAAACGAGTTGCGTTGATCAAACGTTTTTCAAGACTTTCCATGTCATTATGAGCGTAACTAAAACGTTTACAGTTAGTCATACGCATACCATCGAGGATACAAGCGTGAGCTTCGGCGTCGTAAACAATAACATCACGACCGCGTTTATCGCAAAGACAATCGATTATAGAGGTCATTCCTTGATAACCGAAATTTAAGAGATAAGCTGCTTCTTTTTGTTCAAATTCAGCGAGTTCATTTTCGAGTTGAACATGATATTTAGTTTGTCCCGACATTGCGCGAGCGCCCATAGGATAAGCCATACCATATTTTGCACATGCATCGGCATCAGCTTTTCTAACTTCGGGATGATTTGCTAATCCTAAGTAATTATTAATACTCCAAATAAGACGTTCTTTACCGTTAAACATCATTCGCGGACCAAGTTCGCCTTCTAATTTTGGGAAAATAAAATATCCTTCAGCCATTTTTTGATACTGACCTAAAGGACCTGCATCTTTTGAAAATTTGTCAAATAAATCCATATATAAATTATTTTTTTTACAATCTGCAAAGATAGCTTATTTAGTTGAAAATTGAGAGTTGAGAGTTGAGAGTTTTTTGCTCGCAGTGACGACTAACTAATCCCAGTTTTCAATCTACAGTTAGTTCCTGCCGTACCACCAATTGCCCATTAATATAATCAACAACTTTTACTGTAGAGTCTTTATCAATCCAGCCGCCTTCAGTTACTGCATCATACACTTCATAATTCAAAATAATTTTACCGGAAGGTCTTAACACAGAAAAGGCTGTTGCATCAGAACCAATCATTTGTAAATATTTTTCCTCTGCAACACTATAACCTTTGTCGATATCTTGAACATCGTTTAATGCAATTTTTATGTGTTTATTTTGAGTTGTTAGTAATTTCTTTGCAAGATAAATACATACAACAAAAGCGAGAGTAACTGCAATAAAAACGGTTAATATTGCTGTTGCCAGCATTCCAAGATGTTCGTAATTGATTTTGATTCCATCATTAGGAACCATTGCGTATATTAATCCAAAAAGAATTAACACAATACCGGAAATGCCTGCAACTCCAAAGCCGGGAATTACAAATATTTCAAGAACAAGAAGAATAAAACCTAAAGCAAAAATTACTATTTCCCAATTTGCAACTAATCCTGCTGCATAAAGCGGAAAAAAGTACAGCAACACACCTAAGATTGCAATTACTAACGGAAAGCCAACTCCGGGGGTTTGTAATTCGAAATAAATACCTCCTATTATCATCATTATTAATAATCCGCTAATCAAGGGTTTGATGAGAAAAGAAATTATTTTATCTAATACAGTCAATGTTTGAGTAATAACAGTTGGATTATCTAAATTAGTTTTTTCTACTACTTCACTAATATTTTCCGCTTTTCCTTCGCAATAACCATTAGCAATTG
>JAJDHA010000037.1 GCA_030265965.1 Odoribacter sp. OttesenSCG-928-L07 | reverse complement strand
CATTAAAAAGTTTGGATTGTTCATCAAATCAACTATCAAGTTTAGATTTAAGCAGCAATTCAGAATTAACATATTTAAACAGCAACAACAATATCATTCCTTTATCAGGTCTTAAAAATATTGCTGAAAACACAACTTCCATTGAGCAAGACAACAAACTTCTCGGTACGCAAATATTTGCAACCAATACTTGGACAAATACCACAGCAGTTATTGATACTGAATTTGGCGGCGAAAGCGGTGGAACAGATTTTTATGTAACATTAGATGATGTTGAAGCTATCGAAGGAACAGATTACAGTTTCACCGGCGGCAGCATCTCTTTCTTGAAATCAGGATTGTATGTTATTGAAACTACTAACGCTACCGAACTCGTATCAAACGAAACTTATCCTGCAAAAGTCATCACAAGTTATGATGTAACACTTCCGTTATCAATTAATTTCACTTGGATTGGCGAAGGAAGCAATGCAAAAGAGTATATTATCCGCACTGCTGCCGGCACCGACAATATTATTGTTGATTGGGGTGAAGGATATAATACACAAACATTTAGCGGAAAAGGCGCAGAAACTGATGTTACTATTACTTCTCCTGCTTACGGTAATAATACAGAACACATCGTAAGCATTATCGCTAATAATATCACACTTTTAAACATCGCTGATAAACAAGTTACTGCAATAGATCTTAGAAACGCTTCGGCATTAACAAGTCTAAATTGCGAACTCAATCTATTAACAAGTTTAAATGTAAGTGACAATACAGCATTGACAACTTTATATTGTTCATCTAACCAATTATCAAGTTTAGACTTAAGCAACAACGAAGTATTAAGCATTTTGTATTGTAACGACAACTTTATTCCTTTAGTTGGTCTTAAAGATATTGTTGATAACACAACATCAATATCACAAATCAACAGACGACTTGGTACGCAAACATTAGAAACACAAACATGGACAAGCACATCAGCTGTTATCGACTCTGTGTTTAACGGAACAGACGGCGGAACAAGCTTTGCTGTAAAATACAACGGCGGAACTGCTACTGTCGGCACCCACTATCGTATTACCGGCGGAACAATCATCTTCTTGAAATCCGGAATGTTCAGCATTCAAATTACAAATCCTACAGAACTTGTGTCAAATGCAAATTTCTCTGCTAAAGTTATTACTGATTATGACGTAACACTTCCGTTGCCTATTAATTTTACTTGGGCTGGTGAAGGAAGCAACACAAAAGAGATAATTATCCGTGCCGCTTCCGGTAGCTACAATATTGTTGTTGACTGGGGAACTGGTTTTGGCATACAAGACTACAGCGGATTAGGAACAGAAACAGATGTTGTTTTAACATCTCCTGCTTACAACAACACTTCAAATCATAATGTAAGTATTATTGCCGATGGTATTACGCTATTAAATATTGCCGATACAAAAGTTTCTGCAATAAATGTCAGCAACGCTACAACACTAACAAATCTTAATTGTTCTTCAAATCAACTTACAAGTTTAGACTTGAGCAAAAACACTGCATTAACAAGTTTAGATTGCTCATCAAACCAACTTACAAGTTTAGATTTAAGCAAAAATACAGCATTGTCAAGTTTAAATAGCAACAATAATATAATTCCATTAATTGGTCTTAAAAATATTGCTGATAATACAAGTTCTATCACACAAAGCAATAAACGCCTCGGCACGCAAACATTAGCTACACAAACTTGGATAAAAAATACTGCTCTTATAGATTCTGTGTTTAATGGTGCAGGAACGAGTATTGCTGTGAAATTTAATGGCATTACGGCTACAGCAGGAACCGAATACAGTTTCAACAGTGGTATTATTACCTTTTTGAAATCAGGATTGTACAATATTGAAATTACCAATACAGCAGGTCTTGTATCACATGCAGACTATCCTGCAAAAGTTATTGTAGAATATGATGTAGAATTGCATTGGATAGATTATCCGGATTTTTCATGGTTTACAGCAGGCGAGCCTTACTTAATAGCAACTGCAAATGATTTTGCAGGTTTAACGGCTATAGTAAACGATTATAATTTACCGGAAGAAATTACACAAACTAATTTCTCAGGTAAAACCATAACGGTTACTTCTGATATTGACCTCAGCGGTAAAATGTGGACACCGATAGGTACTATTAATACAGATGCTTATAACTTTTTTGGTACGTTTGATGGCGGTGAATATCTAATAAACGGCATGACAGTAGATGTAAAAGGAACCGATCGTACTTATGCCGGCTTATTTGGTCGTAGTAGAGGTGCGTTACAAAATATCCGTCTAAGCGGAACAGTAGCAGCTTCTACCACTTCAAATATTTTATATGTGGGCGGTATTGCAGGAACTTCTAATAAACCTACAAATAATTGCCACAGTGAAGTAAATGTCATCACTACAGGCACAGCTTCAAATTCTTATGTAGGTGGTGTGGTTGGTTGCAACGAAGGAAACATCAGTAATTGTAGTTCCACAGGTAATGTCAGTTCTGCCGGTATAACTAATGTTTATGCAGGCGGTATTACAGGTTATAACAGCAATGTTAAAATCTATAATAGTTTTGCTCGTGGTAATATAGAAACCACAGCCGGCACTACACAACGCGTAGGAGGTATTGTTGCTTATAACGAAGGTTCATCTTCGGCTATACAAAACAATTATTTTAAAGGTTCATTAGCTATAGGATCAGGTAGCGGTATTGGCGGAATTGTTGGATACAACTACACAGCTTCTGCCACCATCCAAAACAACTATTGGGAAGATTCTAATATAACAAATGCTGTTACTGGTTCAATCGATAGTAATATCAAAAACAATACAACATTTACAGGCACAGCGCCCGGTACTATTGCATCTATTGAGATTGCAAATAAAACTTACTCAGACATTTCCCTTGTTGATGCACTCAACCAAGGTAGAGTTTCTATTCCTGCTGCAAACCCGACACAATGGGTAATAGAAGATGACAAAAACGAAGGTTATCCAATTCACCTAATAAAACCAACTTGGACTGATGAGGGTAACTACACTATATCATGGTTCAGTAGTGGAAGTAATGAGTTTAGCATTTCTACTCCGGAAGAATTGGCTGGTTTAGCTGTTCTTGTCAATGGATTACACGGCAATACAGCCCAATCTTTCGAAAACAAAACTATCAAAATTGCTGCTAATATCGATCTTAGCGACAAACTTTGGACTCCGATAGGAAGCAACTCAACATACTCTTTCAAAGGCACTTTCAGCGGCAGTAACTTTGCAGTTAGTAATATGGAAGTAGATATTATATCTTCAGTTGCTGTTAATGGCGGATTGTTTGGCTATGTTGGCACAAATGGTAAAGTAGAAGAGATACACGTAAATGGCATTATTAATGGTTCCTCTACTACTACTGTTTACAATGGTGGTATAACAGGTTATAATTATGGTACTATACAAAATTGTACATTTAGTGGAGAATTAATCACTAACTCTTCTTCTACTACTTCTACTTATCTTACTCCTTTTGCTGGTGGCGGCGGTATTGTGGGATGGAATGAAGGTAATATTCTAAATTGTAATCATAGTGGCAATATAAATACTTATTGTTATTACTCTTCATGTAGTGGAGGCATTGTTGGATATAATACTAACAATGGTACTATTCAAGACTGTACGCATAGCGGTGATTTTCTAATTGCAGCTTCTGCTATAAGGTCTTCATCTTATAGCGGTGGTATTGTTGGGTTTAATAATAGTGGTACTATTCAAAGTTGTACGCATAGCGGTAATTTGAGTGCATCTACTTCATCTACAGAATTCCATGCTTGTAATGGCGGTATCGTAGGAAGAAATGATGGTACAGTTATAAATTGTACACATATTGGAGAAGTGAACACTCTTGCTGTTAGAGCTTTTAGCGGTGGTATTGCAGGTTATAATGATGGGAAAGTTCTAAACAACTTTTCTCGCGGCGCAGTAGCAATATCAGCTACTGTCAAGCAGTCAGTCGGTGGTATTATTGGCCATGATAGAGGAAATCCTTTAACTTGTTTTGTCGAAAATAACTATTATGAAGGTACTCTTTCCGTTGCTTCAGGTGACTTCATTGGCGGTGTCGTTGGAGAAAACTATACGGCTACTTCCTCCATCCAAAACAACTACTGGAAAGTATCCGGCATCTCAAATGCTATTGGCGGAACTGCAAACCAAACCGGTGACAACATCAACAACAATGCTGCATTTAATGGTACTTTTAATCTTACTTCAAGTGTTACTGCCGGAGCTTATACCGGAACGAATATGCTTGATGCTCTCAATGCTTGGGTTGACTATAATCAAACCGAAGACCTTACCTACAAAAATTGGGAAACACGTATAGATAAAAACGACAACTATCCAATCTTTGCTCCGCTTTATTGGATAAACTTCCCTGACTTTACTTGGTATGTTGGCAAAAGTAGTCCTTACGAAATAAATACTCCTAATCAACTTGCAGGTTTAGCAGCTATTGTTAACAACCATAAATTACCTGTGGGTATTTCGCGGGATAATTTTTCCGGAAAAATAATAAACATTACAGACGATATTAACCTTAGCGGTAAAATGTGGACACCAATAGGTAATCCTACAGATTTATATGGAAATTATGAAGCACGTTTCATGGGCAATATCTCCGGCGGCTTGCACACTATTAGCTCTATGGAAATAGATTTATCGCTCGAAGATATTGCCTTTGCCGGCTTAGTGGGATATCTATGGGAAGGTAAAGTAGAAAATATAAATACTCAAGGTAGTATTAATACTTTAACTAATTCTGAGTATGTTTATGCCGGCGGAATTGTAGGTTACTCCGATGAAAGTAAAATTGCAAATTGTAGCTTTAACGGTTATATTGGCGGTTTAGCTGATTATGCTCATTTGGGTGGTATAGTTGGTGAAAATTCTAACGGTATAGTTTGCAATAACTTTGCACGTGCAACTTTAGAAGTTGTCGAAGGTGACGAACATCGTTTGGGTGGAATTGTCGGTTATCACTCAGGGGAATATCCTATTCAAAACAACTATTTTGAAGGAAGTATGCTTACAGGAACTGCTACAGATTTGTATATTGGCGGCGTTGTAGGAAATAATGTTGCTGATAGCTGGGCAAGTATCCAAAATAATTACTGGCAGGCTGAAGGCATAACAAACGCTCTTGGTTCAAACCCAGAAGGAGAGAATATTAAAAATAATACAACATTCAGCGGCGTTGCACCGGGTACAATAACATCAGTTGAGATTGCAGGTAAACCATATACAAGCATCTCTCTTACAGAAGCTCTTGATAGAGGAAGATATAGCATTCCTGCTGTAGATCCATTATATTGGAAAGTGGAAGATAATGTTAATGATGAATATCCTATTATATACCAAAGATCAACTTGGACAGATGAAGATATTTACTCCATTGAATGGTACAGTAGCGAAAATGCTGAGTTTGAAATCTCTACACCGGAAGAATTGGGCGGTCTCGCTGTACTCGTAAACGGCTTACACGGAAATACTCCTATAACTTTCGAAAATAAAACAATAACTCTTACCGATAC
This sequence comes from Odoribacter sp. OttesenSCG-928-L07, assembly GCA_030265965.1. Taxonomy (GTDB): domain Bacteria; phylum Bacteroidota; class Bacteroidia; order Bacteroidales; family BM520; genus RGIG7150. The sequence goes on along the minus strand of JAJDHA010000037.1, from coordinate 8,590 downwards.
TATCGACCTTAGCGGTAATCTATGGATACCGATTGGAACAAATACAAACAGTTTCAAAGGTACATTCTCCGGCGACAATTTCATTGTTGATAATATGGATGTTGACATCGTTTCTTCAAAAGATGTTTATGCCGGCTTGTTTGGTTATATCAATATTAGCGGTAAAGTCGAAGACTTGCAAGTTAGTGGTATGATAAATGTTGTTTCTGCTACTAATACTTTTAGCGGTGGTATCGTGGGACATAATTTTGGTACTATTCAAAACTCTATCCATAATGGTAACTTATTCGCTGCTTCTGCTGTTACTCCTAATGCTTATAGCGGTGGTATTGTAGGACGCAACAATGGTACAATTCTAAATTGCGTACACAAAGGAGAAATCGATGTTCCTTCTGTTCTTGCTTATGGCGGAGGTATTGCCGGATATAACAATAATGGTAAAATCCTCAATAACTATGTTCGTGGTAAAGTAGCTACTTCAGCAACTTTAACGCAACATGCCGGTGGTATCACAGGCTATCACTCAGGAGATGCAACTTACTCTATCAGAAACAACTATTTCGAAGGTACGCTTTCTATTACTTCCGGTAATTATTTAGGCGGTATTGTAGCTTATAATAATACAGCAGCGGCTAAAATCCAAAATAACTATTGGAAAGATAGCAACAATACTGCAGCAGCAATTGGTGGAAGCTCAAATCAAACCGGTGCTAACATCAGTGATAATGCTGCTTTTACAGGTACAGGTACACTCACATCAAATATTATTGCTGGAACTTATTCCGGCACAAATATGCTTGATGCTCTTAAAGCCGGCACTAAAGCTATAAACTTAGAAATAGGTAGTACTGACCTCCTCAACTGGAAAGTCGAAACTTCACAAAATGATGAATTACCAATTCACGGACCAAATTATTGGATTGATTATCCTAATTTCGATTGGTACACATCAGGCGAGCCATACGAAATCAATACACCTAACCAACTTGCCGGTTTAGCAGCTATTGTAAACAATTACCTTTTACCTGGTGGAATTACACAAAATAACTTCGAGGGCAAAAACATTACCCTTACATCTGATATTGACCTTAGCGGTAAACTTTGGACACCGATAGGAGATTATGTAAATATAAATAATATGTTTGCCGGTGTGTTTTCGGGTAACAACCTGAGTATTATAAATATGGAAACCACTCGCACTCATCGTTTCTCCGGTTTGTTTGGTCGATTTAGCAATAGCAATGCTGTTATAGAAAATTTACAATTGCAGGGCAATATATATGCTACTACTAATGAAGATAATAATCCTTATGGAGGAGGTATTATAGGCTCTATGGGTAATGGTACTATTAAAAATTGTAACTTTACAGGTAATGTCAACACATCATCAACAACTCAATATGCATATGCTGGTGGTATAGCGGGATATAACGGTGGTATAATAAAAAATTGCAATTATCTTGGTGGTAATATTAGTTCAATCTCAGAAAAATCATCTGCTATTTCCGCTGGAATCTCGGCACAAAATGGTAGTTCTGGCACTATTCAAAATTGCAGTTTCCTTGATGGAACGCTCAGTGTTTACCCTATGAGTTCAAATTACACCTCTGATTTTGCCTGCGCTGGTGGTATCGTTGGTATTAACAACGGAAATATAAATAATAATTATGCACGAGGCACTATAATTGTTCATAGAGGGACACTACAATTGGGGGGTATTGCAGGTTTTAATAGAGAGGCAAATCCTGTTGTCAATAATAATTACTTCGAAGGTTCAATAATTAAAGAAGGGTCTTTTACTTCACAAAACATTGGTGGAGCAGTTGGAGTAAACGGTGTGCCGACTGCAACCATCCAAAACAACTATTGGCAATCAACAGATGTAACATCAGCCATCGGCGGAACCGCAAACCAAACCGGTGAAAATATCAAAAACAACGCTCCTTTCACAGGAACAAATACTTTCGCAACAGATATTACTGCCGGCGCTTATACCGGTAAAGATATGCTTCTTGCACTCAACGCTGGCGCTAAAGTGTTTAATATTGGCACCGAATTGGAGAATCTATTACTTCGCTATTGGAAAATAGAAGAAAATACTAACGATGGTTATCCTATTTTTAGAGATTACCATACAGATGCTACTTTAGAAACTCTTGCGACAAGTGTTGGTGCGCTTAATCCAACTTTTGATCCTCAAACACTTGAGTATAATGTAATTGTTGGTAGAGATGTAGCAAGTCTTACTATTACAGCTACAACAACAGACCCTAATGCTTCAATAGAAGGTATCGGAAAAAAAACACTTGATTTTGGAGATAATGAGTTTACTATCACAGTAACTGCTGAAGATAGAATTACCACTAAAGAGTACAAGATAACTATTTATCGCCAGTCGGCAGACGCAACGCTTTTAAGCTTAACAATTAATCCGGCAGAATTAAATCCGGTATTTAACTCAGGTCATTATATGTACTATGATACTGTTAAATTCAATGTTACTGCTATAGATATCGTTGCTACAGCAAATCATGTAAATGCAACTGTAACTGGAGATACCGGTCCGCAATCGCTTGATCTTGGCGCTAATGAATTTGAAATCGTTGTTACAGCAGATGATCTTATTACAACTCTAAGTTATTTTGTTAATGTTTATCGTCAGTCTAATGATTCTACTCTTTCAAACTTAGCAGTTAACCAAGGAACGCTAACACCATCATTCAACACTGCAACAATAAATTACACAGTAGATGTTGAAAGAGATGTGGATTCAATAATAATCACAGCTACATCAACTCATCCTAATGCAATAATTACCGGCGATGGTGAACATGAAGTTGTCTCCGGCGAAAATACTTTCGAGGTTGTAGTAACAGCCGAAAATGGCAATTCAAAAACTTATACCATTGTTGTTACTCGTCCTTATTATTTAATTACTGCCTCGGTTGATGGCTCAAACGGAAGTATTTCACCATCAGGTGTTGATATGGAAGTTTCTGCCCATTCAAACCAAACGTTTACAATTACTCCTGATACAAATTATGAAATTAAACAAGTTTTAGTTGACGAAACAAATGATGAAGATGCAGTTGCTGCAGGTAGCTATACTTTCAGCGATGTTACCGATGACCATACAATCGTAGCTTCGTTTATTTCAACCGATAATACCTTATTGAGTTTAACAGTTAGCGAAGGCGAGCTTACACCGGCTTTTGATCCGACGGAAACAGAATATACTGTAAGTGTTGATAAAGATATTACTTCTATTATCATTACGGCTACTAAAAATCATCCTTTAGCAACCGTTGTTGGCGATGGCGAGAAAAACTTAGTCACCGGTACAAACACTTTTGAAATTGTTGTTACTGCTGAAAATGAAACTACAAAAACTTACACAGTAGTTGTTACTCGCGCTCCTTATATTATTGTAGCTTCGGCAGGACAAAACGGAAGTATTACTCCTTCGGGTAATGTAGAAATTACTGCTGGCGCTGATACAACGTTTACCATCACAGCTAATGTTAATTATGAAATAGATGAGGTTTTAATTGATGGAGCAAACGATGAAGATGTTGTTGAATCAGGAAGTTACACATTCAGCAATATTAATGCAAACCATACAATTGCCGCATCATTTGTATCAACCGATGCTACTCTTGCAAACTTAACAGTTAGCCCGGGAACGCTTCGACCAAAATTCAATCCTGCAATAACAAGTTATACTGTAAGTGTTGGTAAAGATGTTGCTTCGATTCTCATTGAAGCTACCAAAAACAATGAGCAGGCAGCAGTGGTCGGCGATGGCGAAAAACAATTAGCAACAGGCGATAATACTTTTGACATTGTTGTTACAGCCGAAAATGGTGATACTAAAACTTACACAATAGTTGTAACTCGTGCACCATACATAATTACCGCTTCGGCAGGAGCAAACGGAAGTATTAATCCTGCAGGTACTATTGAAGTTAATGCCGGCGCTGATTCAACATTTACCATTACCGCTAATACTGATTATCAAATCAATCAGATATTAATTGACGGAACAAACAATGCAGATGCAGTTGAAGCAGGAAGTTATACTTTTGAAAATATCTCTGCTAATCACACTATTACTGCATCATTTGTATCAACCGTAGTTACTTTATCAGATTTAACTATTTCACCGGCAACACTACATCCATCTTTTGCTTCCGAAACTTACACCTATTATGATACTGTAAGTTATGCAACTGACCAGATAACAATTGCAGCTACTACTACTAACGAGATGGCAGTAATCACAAGCGGACAGTTAGGTGTGAAAACTTTGAGTGTTGGCGCTAATGAATTTACTGTTACTGTAACTGCTGAAAACGGCGATACTCAGAATTATACCATTAATGTTTATCGTAAATCTAATGATGCAACTTTAGCAACATTGTCGATAGATCCTGCAACTTTATCTCCAACTTTCGCTTCCGATACTTACACTTATGATGTAACTGTCGCAAATGCTATTGACGAGATTACTATTGCTGCAACAACAACTCATGCTGAGGCTGTAATCACAGACGGTCATTTAGGCGAAAAAACCTTGGAAGTTGGTGCAAATACTTTTACCGTTACAGTTACCGCAGAAGATGGCAATACTCAAGATTACACCATCAATATCTATCGTAAATCAACAGTTGCAACTCTTGCGACATTATCCATAGATCCTGCAACATTATCTCCAACTTTTGCTTCCGACACTTACACCTATGATGTTACTGTCGCAAATGCAATTGATGAGATAACCATTGCTGCAACAACAACTCATGCTGAAGCTGTAATCACGGATGGTCATTTGGGATTAAAAACAGTGAACGTTGGTGCAAACGCATTTACCGTTACTGTAACCGCAGAAGATGGCAATACTCAAGATTACACCATTAATGTCTATCGTAAATCTATTGATGCTACTTTAGCAACATTGACTATTGAGCCTGCAATTTTATCTCCATCTTTTGCTTCTAACATTTATAGTTATAATGATACAGTTGCAAATGCTACTGATATGATAACCATTGCTGCAACAACAACTCACTCTGAAGCTGTAATTACTAATGGTCATTTGGGTGAAAAAACTTTGGAAGTTGGCGCTAATGAGTTTACTGTTACAGTAACTGCTGAAGACGGCAATACTCAAGATTATACCATCAACATTTACCGCTTATCCGGTGATGCAACATTGTTAAGTTTGACCGTCAGCGAAGGCGAACTTGATCCTGAGTTTGCTGCAACAACCTTTGCTTACGAAGTAAATGTTGGCTTCAATATTGAAGAAATCGATATCACCGCAGTTGCAAATGACGAAAAATCAGAAGTTACCGGCAACACCGGAACACAACAATTGTCTCTTGGAGATAATGTGTTTACGATTACAGTAACCGCTGAGGATGAAAGTTATCAAGATTACACAGTAACAGTTCGCCGTCAAAATAATGATGCATTATTGTTAAGCTTAGCAGTTAGCGAAGGCGAGCTTTATCCTGAGTTTGTTGCAACAATATTTGAATACGATGTAACTGTTGCTTACGATGTTGATGAACTCGATATCACTGCCGTTGCAAATGATGACAATGCAGAAATTACCGGCGACACAGGAACACAAACATTGAGTGTTGGCGACAATAATTTCACAATTACTGTAACCGCCGAGGACGAAAGTTTTACTAAGAATTACACTGTTAATGTTCGCCGCAAATCCAATGAGGCTACATTAGCAAGCTTAGTAATTAGTGAAGGCGAGCTTGATCCTGTGTTTGATTCTGAAAAATTTGCGTACAGCGTAACTGTTGGCTACGACATTAATGGTATAGACATTACTGCAATTGCTAATGATGCAAACGCAGTAGTTAGCGGTCATACAGGAATGCAAACATTAAGCGTTGGCAACAATACTTTCACAATCACAGTAACCGCTGAAGATGAGACATATTCGGAAGATTATGTAATAATCGTACGTCGTCAAGCTGATGATGCAACATTGTTAAGCTTAACCGTCAGCGAAGGCGAACTTAATCCAGAGTTTGCTGCAACAATATTTGATTACAATGTGATTGTTGGTAATGATGTTGAAGAACTTGATATCACAGCAGTTGCAAATCACGAAAATGCAGTAATTACCGGCGATACAGGTACGCAACAACTACTTGTTGGCGATAATGATTTTACAATTACCGTTACCGCAGAAGACAATAGCTATTCAGAAAATTATCTTGTTACAGTTAGACGTTTGTCAAACGATGCAACATTATTAAGCTTATTAGTTAGCGAAGGCGAACTTGATCCAGAGTTTGCGGCTACAGAATTTGAGTACGATGTTATCGTAGGTGCTGATATTGAAGAAATTATAATTACAGCAATTGCTGTTGATGAAAATGCGGTAATTACCGGTGATACAGGAATACAAACTTTAACCGTTGGCGATAATGTGTTTACAATTACCGTAACAGCTGAAGATGGAAGCTATCAAGACTATACAATTACAGTTCTTCGTCAGTCTGGCGATGCAAGTCTGGAAAGCTTAACAATTAGCGAAGGCGACCTTGATCCGGGTTTTGATGCTGAAATTTATGAATACAATGTAACTGTAGATTATGTAGTAACAGAACTTGACATCACGGCAGTTGCTAATGATGACAATGCAGAGGTTACAGGAGATACAGGAACACAACAATTGTCTGTTGGTAATAATGAGTTTACAATTACTGTTACTGCTGAAGACGAAAATATCACTAAAAATTATTTTGTAAACGTTTATCGTTTGTCAAATGACGCTACCTTGAGCAATATATTAATCAACGAAGGTGAACTCGATCCTGAGTTTGATTCTGAAGCATTTGAATACGATGTAATTGTTGATTTTAATGTTACTCTAATTGACATCGGAGCAATAACAAATCATGAAAACGCAGAAGTTAGCGGCGACATCGGAACACAAACTTTAGATGTTGGAGACAATGTTTTCACAATTACTGTTACTGCAGAGGATGACTTTTATACTCAAGATTACACAGTTACAGTTCGTCGCTTGGCAAATGATGCTACATTGGCATCCATAGTAGTAAGCGAAGGCGACCTCGATCCTGTCTTTGATTCTCAAACTTTTGAGTATGATGTGATTGTTGATTATTCTGTTGAAGAAATCGACATTACAGCAGTTGCTAATGATGAAAATGCAGAAGTTAGCGGCGATACCGGAACTCAAGATTTGAGTGTTGGCGATAATACTTTCACAATCACTGTTACAGCAGAAGATAATATTTACACTCAAAATTATGTTGTTAATGTTCGTCGTATGTCTAATGACAGCACGTTGTTAAGCTTAGAACTTAGCGATGGCATCCTTACTCCTGATTTTGATTCTCAAACCTTTGAATATGACTTAACTGTCGGTTATGATGTTTCAACGATTGAATTTATTGCTGTTCAAAACCATGAAAGTGCAACAATTACCGGTGATGGAACGCATGAACTTATAGTTGGTGACAATAGTTTTGATATTGTTGTAACTGCAGAAGATAATTCTTATATCTCCACTTACACAGTCAATATTTATCGTCAAAATAATGATGCAACATTACTAAGTTTAGAAGTTAGCGAAGGCGTACTTGATCCTGTATTCGATCCAAATACAACAAGTTATTTCCTACTTCTTACTCATGAAACCGAACAAATCGAAATCTCAGCTGTTATAAATGACGAAAAAGCAGTTCTTTCAGGCGATACAGGTACACATGACTTAGAGTTTGGTGGTAATTATTTTATAATAACTGTTACAGCAGAAGACAATAGCTACTATAGTGATTATTTTATAGTTGTTTATCGCCAGTCGAATGATGCAATTTTAGCAAGTTTAGATGTTGACCCTGGTGTTATTGAACCTGAATTTGTTGCAACAACATTTGAATACGATGTAATTGTTGGCTACGATGTTGAAGAAATCGATATCATAGCGACTGTAGATGACGAAAAAGCAATTGTTTCAGGGCATACAGGAATACAAGACTTAGAAGTTGGTGAAAATTACTTCATTGTAACTGCTACAGCAAAATCAAATGGTTTTTCACAATCATATCTTGTGATAGTTTATCGTATGGCAGGTGACACAACATTATTGAGTTTGGAAGTTAGCGAAGGCACGCTTGACCCTGTCTTTGATCCTCAAACTTTTGAGTATGATGTAATTGTTGATTATTCTATTGAAGAAATCGACATCACAGCAGTGGTTAATGATGAAAAATCAGAACTTACCGGCGATATCGGAACTCAAACTTTAAGCGTTGGTGATAACATTTTCACTATGACTGTAACTGCTGAAGATGATAGATTTACTCAAGATTATGTTGTTACTGTTCGCCGTATGTCTAATGATAGTACTTTATCAGATTTAGAAGTTAGCGATGGTACACTTACACCAAGTTTTAGTTCTCAACACCTTGAATACAATGTTACTGTTGGTTACGATGTTGAAGAAATTGAATTTACTGCAACTACAACTTATGAAAGCGCTACTGTTACCGGCGATGGAGTACAACAACTTGAAGTTGGTGACAATAGTTTTGAT
>JAJDHA010000036.1 GCA_030265965.1 Odoribacter sp. OttesenSCG-928-L07 | reverse complement strand
AACTCTCCCTTCTCCTTATTTTCACTATCTTTGCAAATAATTTTTATTTAATAAAGTATATATGAAGAAGTTTTCATTCCTATTATTTATTGTAGCAATAGTTTTAAGTTCGTGCAATTCTGAGCGTACATCAACTTTACAAGGTTCTGCCGGAGTTACTTATGAGTTGTTAATTGTTGCTCCTACAGATGTGTGGCAAGGTGAAGTCGGCGAAACTGTAAGAGAGTTTTTTAATCAGCCTGATACAACAATGTTTATGTTGGAACCATTATATTCGACACCTCAGATTACTCAAGACCAGTTGGATAAAAATGAAATGTTCAGGCGTTTTAAAAGTATGTTGATTATAGAGATTGAACCCGGGTCAACACCAAAAGTTGAAACTCAAGATAATATATGGGCTCAACCACAAAGAATATTTAAAATTATTGCACCTGATATACCATCATTCAAAAATATCTTTGAAGAGTACAAGGAGCATTTATTGCAAAAATATACTGAAATTGAACGGGATAAGCTGAATAGATATTTTGAAACAGCCTTAAATAAAGATGCAATAAAGAGAGTAGGGGAGAAATTCGGATATACTTTTAATGTGACAACCGGATTTTATATTGCAAAGGATTTACAGGATTTTATGTGGCTTCGTAGCGAAACCTCTAAGACAAGTACAAATATTATGATATATATGGAAGATTATGTTAGTGAAAAACAACTAACAGAACCTTATATTGCTTTAAAACGAAATATCATTACTCAAGAAAATATTCCTGCAAGTTTAGTTGATTCGTATGCAAAGATTTCTGATGTTTTCCCGCTTACTACGAAGATAGTTGATTTTAAAGGAAAATATGGCGTCGAAATACGTGGTGCATGGGATACTTATAATGATGTTATGGGAGGAACTTTTCTTAATTATACTATTGTTGATGACGTAAATAATAAAATCATAACTCTTGACGGATTTATTTACGCTCCAAACAAAGAAAAAAGAGTTTTTATGATGCAACTCGAAGCATTAATATGGTCGCTACGACAATATTAGTTGATGCTTCGACTTCGCTCAGCACAGGGTTTCGACTTCGCTCAGCACAGGGCTTCGACTTCGCTCAGCACAAGTAGGAAAATTGAAAGATTGGGGAAAAAAGAAAGCTGCCTAAAATTAGACAGCTTCCCAAAATCAATTATTACAACACACACACTTTAGATTAATCTACAAAGTAGATTAAACCTTTCTTTTCAGCATCTTTTAAAACTGCTGATATACCTTTTTTATCTATAGTTCTCATTGCTGAGGTAGAAACTTTTAATACTACCCAAGAATCTTCCTCTGGAATATAAAACTTTTTGGTTTGAAGATTAGGATAAAATCTTCTTCTAGTTTTAATATTCGAGTGAGAAACATTATTTCCGGTCATCATTCTCTTTCCGGTAAGTTGACAAACTCTTGACATTTCTATTTATTTTTAATTTTTTCGTTGTAAATTCGGACTGCAAATATCGGAATATTTTTTGAATTAAACAGTATTTTTTATGAAAAAAATAAATTATTTATTAATTAGGTGATTTTCAATTCAAATCAACCAAGCCATCAGGAATATTTAAAGTAATTATGTTTTTCTTTATATCTACATTTTCAATAAAATCATCATGTAGAGGAATCATTACTTCTTTGTCATTAATATTAACGACAAGGAGTGTTTGCATTTTGATGTTAAGTACTTCAATGATTTTTGTTTTAATATTTTCATTTAATAAAAGAATTGTCCATCCTTTTAAATCAAAATTTTGAACACTTAATTCATCATCAATGAGAAATTTCTTTTCGACAAAAACGGATTTACCAAGATAATAATTAGTATTAATATTTTCAAATGGAAATTCAAATTTTACCCGAAAATCGTCAGGTGGCTTATCTGTATAATATTCAATAAATAATGGTAAAAGTTCAGCATTATTTATTTCAAGAAATATTGTATTTGGTAAGTCTTCAATATTTGAATTAGGTTTCAATGCGAGAATGAATTCGCCATTTTTACCGAATCTTTTCTTCAGCTTTCCAATATTTATATGGTTATTCTTATCAATCATTAATTATTAATTTTGTGCAAATTAAAGAATAATGTGTTGGTTTTAATAAATCAATTTTACTGATTTTTTTGACTGAGATGTGTTAATAACAAGAATGTAAGTAGTATTCGATTTTTGCTTCTTTGTAATAAAATCGTTTAAAGATAATGAATGTTTCCCTTGTGATAATTTTGTTGTTTCATTTTGCCAAATTAATTTACCTGAAAGGGAATAGATTTTCAATGTTACAAAAGATTCTTGGTTTAAATTTATCTCACAGCGACTATTTTCTTGTAATGGATTTGGAGAAACAGTAATATTGTTATTTGTTATTTGGTAATTGTTTAATCCAACTACAACGAATTCGAATGCACCAATATCAATTCGGTTGTTGTAAATACGTTTTTCCATGTCATAATCGTAACTTGGTAGCGCTAATCCACTTGTGTCAATTTTCCCTGCATCAATACACAAACTGTTTTCCGACAATCTGAAGTCGAAATTTGCTGCATCAATAAACTGTGGGTCTTCATCAATATTGTCTTCATAAACTTGAACAGTTCCGTTTCCTTGAAAGTTTGTTGAGCCGCCTTCAACATTACAGTTGTAAAATTCTGATTTAGAATCTTGGTCCCACAACCATACAGTTGCATTACCACTTTCATTTCCTCTGATAATACAATTTGTGAATATAGGATTTGATGCTCTTGAAAGAAATATAGCATTACCCATTCCGCAATAATTATTTGTTATTGTAAAATTATTGTACAGCGTTCCTTCAGAAGCCAAACTTGCTATTGCGCCACCAAAAGCGCCGGCTCTGTTACCATGCATAATAAAATTTGAAAATGATTTTGTTGGATTAATAGTGTACATTTCGCTGAATGCACCTCCAAAATAAGCTTCGTTATTGTAGAAAACACAATTAGATACATCATTATCGCAATATTCAAGAGAAAGCCCCCCCCCCCAAATCCTGTTGCAACATTGTCATAAAATTCCAGTCCGAAAAGTTGTGAGTTGGAATAACAGCATGCAAGTCCTCCGCCCCATCCGCGTTTATAATCAATATGCCCTGAGCCGGCTAAATTATTAGTGAACACGCAATTCTTAATAGAAATATTTGACATATCGATAAACACAGCTCCTCCTGAGTAGAATGAATAATTGTTGTCGAAACGACAATTACTAATTTCAACGCGACTTGATTTACGGACATACATTGCGCCTCCATTGCAGACAAGTGTATCACCAACAGCTTTTCCATTGGAAAAATGACAATAACGAATAAGTGTGCTATCCGATTCCGGTCTTTGAATTATGTTAAGTCCATTCCATCCTCCTGCTTCTGAAAAAAGATCTGTTGCAAAACCCGTTGTGTCGGCAACACAAAAATTAATTGAGTCTTGCTGGGTTCCGATTGCAATCAAACTTCCTTCAACCAACAGAGAATAATATCCATTAAAGATTATATTTGTTCCTGGAGCAATAGTCAGTTGTTCACCTTCTGGAATAATAATATCGCCAATAACATTAACTATTTCATAATCCCATGATCCTGTTTGGATTCCTTCGGCTTCATGAGTTTGAGCGAATAAAGAAGTAATAAAACCGAAAAGAAAGAGAAAGAGTAACGATTTTTTCATATTTTTGAATTTTAATAATTCTGCAAATATAATAAAAAAAGTTCCCGATTTAGGTTTCAGTAGCAAAAATGAAGGAGAAATATTAAGGGAGTTTTAAAGGAAGGATAAGTAAGAAGGAAGGAAATTCCTCCTCCATCATTTGCTGCTGTTTTTCTGTTTTATTCGTTTAAGATAAATGTCAGTAATAATTTATCGTTATCAGAATAAAGATTTAAAGTGTTGTTATTGGTAATTGAATATTTTTCTACTTTATCAAGTGATGCAAAAAATTCTTGTTCAACATCCATCATTTGAAGGCAAGCCATCATAGTTGATGCAATATTTGGAAATGTGATTTTATTTCCGCTACGAATATATGTTTTACCGAAGAAATTGTTACAAATACCAACTCCGTTAACTTTATATTCTGAATTAATAGTAATTTGTGGTTGTTTAAGAAAATCGTTTTTTATTTCAATTTTTTTCCCATTCATTTCAGTAAGCATCCACTTTTTATCAATTAGATTAGAAACTTTTTCTAAACTGTAATCGAAGTTTGAATCGGTAATTTTCTTGCCGTTCATATCTAATTGAATTAGTTCGTTTTCCTTTACTATATATTGATTAGGTGCTGAATGAGAATTATTGTCAATCTTTAATATTATTTGATTTTCATTTTTTCCCCAATTAAAAGTGCCGCTATAACTGTAAGATACATCATCATTTTCACCTAAATAATTAACGAACATTTTGTAGGTTTGGTCGTTCATAAGTTCAATCGTTGTAACAATACCTTCACAGTCAGCGCAAGGTAGAATGTTTGTATATACTCCGGCCCAATCAACCGTTTTTTTGGCAGATTCGTTAGAGTTTTTACAAGCTACAAGAGACATTGCAACTGTCAATATTAACAATATTTTTTTAATTGACTTCATAACTCAATAATTTATGCGGCAAAGATATAACATTAAATCAATACCGCTGTTTAAAAAAATAATCATATTGTTATATATTTTTGCACAATTGTGCAAAAATAAATTGAACGACAAATATAGATATTTTTTCTTAAAAAAAAAGACAATAAAGAAAATAATTTACAACAAAGAGAACACCCTGATATACAGAGAAATGTCAGAGTGTTCTAAAAATTTAAAAACATGAAACCTATTATTTTACTTTATTAATTGACGTTAGTTAACATAGAGTTTACATTAAAAGTTTTTGTTTGGCCGCCGGAATATGTTCCGCCGGTAATATATCCATTTACATTTGTTCCGCCGTTAACAGTTCCGCCATATCTTAAAGTGTAACCATTTCCGACTGTAATATTAGGGTCGCTGAATAAAACAGTTACTTGATTTCCGCCACCAGGTCCTCCCGGTCCGCCTCCTGAACCCACATAAGCAGGAATATAATACATTAATATTGTATCACCGTTTGGATTTTCAATACAGATATAACTTTCAGGACTTCCTGAGCTATATTTAATAGAACGTTGTGTACACACACTTGAAGTTGGATTTGATGTTGAGCCGCCGGTACCTATTATTATACCACCTGTAATTTTAAAAGTACTATTATCGCAGTCGAAACCACCTTCAGGTGCTCTTGTACCGCTCGAAATAATAAATCCTCCGGAAATGCTCAATGTGCCATTACTATCAATACCGTCGTTTCCTCTTGCAAAACAGAAAACTGTTCCGCCAGAGATTTCTATATGATCAGAAGCATTGATGCAATCATCATAAGCTTCAATGTCAATTTTTCCGCCATTTATTGTAAGAGTTGCTTTGCTTTCCAAACCTTCGCCGCCTTCATCTTCTTGTGTACAAGAAATATTTATTGTCCCGCTATTAACAGTCAAATTGCCATCACTTTTAACAGCCTTTGGATTAGCATAATCAGCATCTTCACCATAACCGGAAACGTAAAAAACGCTCGCCGGTAGTAGTAACTGTTAATATTAAGTCTTCATCATTTGCATTTATAATTCCTATGTTCAATGCGCCGTCAGCAGAAATGCCTTTACCACCTAAACCGCTACTGAGACAAGTAATTGTTCCTCCTAAAATATTAATATCTACATCAGCAGTAATGCAAGTGCAGGCAAAAGAATCGAGTGAGCCTGTTTCATCAGTATATACTGCGCCGTCGCCAGTAGTAGAAACATTAATTGTTCCGCTATTAATAATTATACTTCCATCTGCAGAAAATCCTTTGCCGCCGTTGCAAGTTTCTAATGCTTCAACAGTAATATTGGCATCAGTAACTTCTATATTACCATCGGCTTTAATTGCGGTACAGTAAGATGGATCGTAGCCGTTGCCTGATTCTTCGAGAACTGTAGCGCCTGATGTGATAATATGAATGGTGCCGCCGGAAAAAGTGATATTTTGTTTAGAACTAATGCCCTTCGACTGAGCGCCGGAAACTTGCATGCTAATTTCGCCGCCGCTGATTGTAATATTGCTGTCGCTTTTTATACCTTTTACATCGTTTGGAGTTGAAGTAACAAAAATATTTCCTCCGGTTATCATAATACTTCCCGTGCCAGCATCAATACCATCGCTGCCGGCTATAACATCAACTGTACCGTTATTCATTGTAAATCCATTAGAATGAAAACCGTCGGAGGCAGATTGTAATATTTTTATTGTCCCGGTTTCAACATTTATGCTGCCACTTGTATAAATTCCATGTTTCTTTTCGGCTGTAATGCTTAAAGAGCCTTCACCTGTAAATTCAATAGAATTGCTGCATATTAATGTTCCATTAGCAGTACTGCTCGAACCGGTAGTTAAAATACTATTTCCCCTCAGTTGAATCCTTACATTATCAGCAGTAACATTGATAACGGCGCCACTCGGATTTGTTATCTCAGTGCCGTTTAGAGTCATTATTATTGAAGCATCGCTATTAATTATTAATGACCCGTTATCTGTAAATCCCGAAACATTATATTCGATATTTGCAATTCCGCTTGTAGCATTTGCAATAACATGATTATTATTGTTTTCAATTGAAATACCTTGATTTTCAAATGGATTTATTATGGTAACATCATTGTTATTATATATAATGTATATAGTTTCACCAGGATTAATTATCTCATCTGAAAAAGTTATGCTATCAATTGAAAACATAGGAATATTAACAGGGCCTCCGCTGTTAAGATTAAGAATTGATGTACTGTTTTGAAATTTAATATTATCAATATTTGATATATTTGTTTCGAAAATGATATTGTTATTGTTGTGAATTAATATGTATTCTTGTGAATACAAGTAAATTCCAACAAAGGAAAAGATAATTGCGAATAATATGTTTTTTCTCATAATTTACTAAGCTTAAAAGTTTGTTCGTTTATTTTGATAAAATACAATCCTGTTTTTAAGAATGAAAGATCAATTGTACTTTCAGGTAAATAATCACCTTTAAACAAAATATTTCCGTTTATAGAAAAGATTGTTATTTGTAGCTTTTCTTGTTTAGAACATTTAATGTTAATAAAGTCTTGTACAGGATTCGGATAAAAATAATAAGTATTGTTATTAGTGGAATTTTCCATATCTTCAATTCCTACCGGCGTAGATACCAATACCTTTCTAATATCTGATAAATTTATATCAGTAGTGTTAATTTCATTTTCGACGATGAAAATTGATGCATTGTCGAAATATAGTTTTCCGGATTCGTTTACATAAAACGACTCTTCAGTGCCGTTTTTGTAAACAACTGTTAGATTTGCCTGTGCAAAGATTTGGGGAATACACAAGAACATTATGAAACTTACAATAATGCTCTTAAAAAATATTTTATACATTCTGTTAAAATTAAAAATCGACGCAAAGATATATATTTACAAAGCGGAAAATAATTAATTTCGACGAAATGACATTTTTTTTAGACCAAAAATAAAATCTTTGTTAATCAGAAAGCCAAGAAATTGTATATCTCATCTTCTGAAAATTTGGGATATTTTGCTCTTCGAGTATTTCGAATTTTCCGTCAATGTTTAATTCATTACAAGTTTCTTTGAAATGACATAAAGCAATTCCCAAATCATTAAATGAAAATCTGTTTGATAGAGAATCGTAAAAATGCAATTTATTTTCTTGTAAAATTACTCTCCAAGGTTGCGAATTACTTGCAGATGGAGCAAGTCTTACCATTTCTAATGGAGTGAAATATTCCCCTGCTGTATCTTGGGTTAAAGGTGTGTGAAAATCGTTGGAAAAGAAAATTTCTTCAAAATTTTTTCTTTTTTCGCTTTTTGCCGCGCTTCTCATCATCCTATCAAGAAAAGAACGTTTCTCTTTTGGATATCCAACAGGTGAAACAATCGGAAGCTTCTCTTTATCGCTCATTTGCACATTGTCTTTAAAATCGTCTCTATTGAAAGTTCCGCCAAGCCAGCAAGTGCCTAAACCTAACGAAGTGCAATAAAGGACAACTTCTTCAAACATATATCCTGCATTTTCTTGTGCTAAAACGCCATCTTCATAAATTAACAATAAATAATCGTTAGCGCCGGAAATAACGCCGTAAGTGCCGAGTTTAACGGCTTTGTCATCAACGCTTTTCCTTGACACTAATTCAATACGAGCCTTTCCTCCTAAAGGTTGTGATAAATTATTAATGAATTGTATTATTCTGTTTTTATCATTTTCGCTCAATGGTTCCCCCGCGTAAGTTCTTACAGAGGTACGTTTTTTAATATTTTCTATTATTGACATGATACATGAAGTTTTTTATCCAACTAAATTACTTGGCGCAACGCCATAACGTTTCTTGAAAGCAGATGAAAAATGTGAGAAGTTTTTAAATCCAACCTCGGTGTAAACATCTGTTATAGACTTGACATTTTGCTGAAGTTTTTCGTGAGCAACTTCAAGTCGTTTGTTTATCAACCATTTTTCCGGCGATAAATCACTTACTTTTTTGAAATCGCGTTTAAAAGTTGAAAGACTGCGCCCTGTAAAAGAAGCAATTTCATCTAATGACAATTCATACATGTAATTCTCATTAAGAAAATCAATAATATCTATCTTCCAAGGTTCTGCAAAATCGAAAAGAGTAGGGAAAAATTTATTGTCAATATTAAGCAGTGAGTAAACTCCTTCCATCAATTTGAGATTCATAATTTCGTCAGACGGCTTCACGGATGTATCGAAGTATGGTGTTAACGATTGAGATAATCCTGTAATGTCCGGAGTTTGAGGTAATTTAATAACACTGTTCTTGTGCTTTTCAGTATCGAAAGAGATATTTTTTCTATCAATTGTTTGGAAAAGATTGCGTAAAAAATTACGTTTAAAAGTCATAAAAATACCCATAAAAGGCTCTCCATTTTTAGGTTGTTTATACATCTTTACCTTAACATCTCTACGTAAAAACACAGATTCTCCGGGCTTGACTATGGTTTTTTTCTTTGAATCTCCTTCTTTAAGTATGTATTCTCCTGAATATATGTACACTAAAAAATGCTCGCGCACCATTTCTGAACACATACATTCTTTGCTGAAATAGTAACTATAGACTATATCAGAATAATTGAAAGTAACGTAATTTTTTTCATGAGTATTCATGATCTTAGTGATTAGATGATATTGCAAAGATACAATTTTGTTTACAAGCCTTTATTGCTTTAATTAATTATTCTATTATTCAATTATTCCGTTATTCAACTTAGTCAACACTAACAAGTTTGTACTCTCTATTTCCCAGTCCTAATTCCGCAGCATGAATAATGATTTGAATTCCATTTTTTTCCTCCATCCTTTTCACAAGATCGTGACCATCGTGCACAGCATAGACAAGATCAACGCAAGCCTGATCTAAAGCAACAGGGTCAAGAGATGCTAAAATGCCAACATCAGCCATTGTAGGATCAGCAGGATTAGAATCGCAGTCGCAATCGACAGACAAATTGTTCATTACATTGATGTGAAGGACTCTGTCGCCAAGATCGGTAAGAATTGCTCCGCTCGCGTCAGCCATAGCTTCGAGAAAATCGTTTTGTGGAGTTTGAAAGCATAATTCAAAATCTTTAAGATCATCTGATGCGCCGGCGGTGTGCACCCATACTTTTCCGTTAGCAGAAGCGATTCCTATTGCCATATTTTTTAATGCGCCGCCAAAACCTGCCATAGCATGACCTTTAAAATGCGAAAGAATAATATACGAATCGTAATTTTTGTAATTTGCACCGACAATAGTTTTTTTGATGTGTTTCCCTTTTTCAAAAAGTAATTCGATTTCGCCGTTTGCGTCCATAATATCTACAGGAGCAATGGCGGTAAACCCATGATCTTTTGCCGTTTTCAAGTGATCTTCGGTTTTAGAGCGTTTCCCGCCGTATGCAGTATTACATTCAACAATAGTTCCATCTACGGATTGAACTAAATTTTTAATTAAATCCGGCGAGAGAAAGTTTTTTCCTCCCGGCTCACCAGTACTGACTTTTATTGCAACCTTTCCGGGCAATTCTCGCTCCAATGCGTTGTAAACCGCCATCAATCCTTCAGGAGTGATGTTTTTAGTTATATAAACAACAGGTTTTTCGTTTGTGATTTCAGTCGTATCGTTGTTTTCAGAATTTTGATTTTCTGTTTTACCATTATTTGAATTACATGATAACACAGTTGTAAAAATTATAATAATTGACGCAGATTTAATTGGTTTTGATATCATTTCGATTTGTTTTTTTGATTTATCATACAATATTATTAACATTGCAAAGGAAATACAAAATTAGCGAAATGATTTTGTTTTGAGGTTCAAATAATTTTGTTGTGGGGTTCAGTAGATACGCAATTTATTGCGTATATACAAAACGATGCGTTTTCAATGGATTAGATAATGAATTCGTCATCGTTCCAATTTTTAGGATTGTGTATGATATAATCAGTAATACGGTTATATGATTGTTGGTTGCGAATGATATGATCATGAAAACATTCCCTATTTTTTGTGCAAATTGTAATAAAATAGAACCCGTTTTGCCCGTAATCCCACCAAGGTGCACGTGCAGATGGAATTCGATATTTGCCGTGAAATTTATCCATAATATAATGTTTGTGTATTTATTAAAACGATAAATATTGATGGATTATTTGATGAGTAAGCAATATATATTATCAAATTCTTCTAAATTTTCACTATCTTCGCACATTAATTCAAATAAATTATGACTCCAAAACAATTTATCGCATATTATAAACAAGCATTCGGTGAAAATGTAGAATTACCATTAGGATTTTGGTATTCCGAAGAATCTGTTGCAGAACCAATAGAACATAAAGGATGTTTTATTAGTGTTTTTAATACAATTGTTCAAGAAGGAACAACATTTAGCGGCAAATCTGAGGATATTTCTTGTCCGGGTGGTAGGCTATGGTCGGGATTTGTTCCTCAGAGATCGAATCTTGCGCATTTTGTTTCCATGACGGAGCGTTTCAAAAAAGATGAAGCTTTGGCTGCGGAATTTCTTGATGGTTTTCCGCGTGAAGAGCAGGCGGGTAAGTATATCAATGTTGCACGAATCGACAAAATAGAAACTTTCGACAACTTAGAAGGTCTAATCTTTTTTGCAACCCCTGATATTCTTTCCGGATTAGTGTCGTGGTGTTTGTTTGATACAAATGAGCCGGATGCTGTTAGCGTTCCTTTCGGTTCGGGATGTAGTTCAATTATTACACAGGTTTTAATGGAAAATAAAAATCATACTAAACGAACTTTTATCGGAATGTTTGATCCTTGCGCGCGATTATGTGTCGAAGAAAATATTCTTACTTACGCTGTCCCCATCAATCGTTTCAAAGAAATGTGCGAGACACTTGTTGATACGTGTTTGATTAATACGACAAAAGATTGGCAAAAGGTAAAAGATCGCATTGAAGGTAAGAAGCCGTAATGTTAGTTATGAACTTCGAAGTTACGAAATTACAGCGCCTCTCGAAACTCCAGCGGAGTCATTCCAACATGTTCTTTGAAGAAATTTCCGAAAAAAGATGGATTCGAGAAATTTAATTCGTCGGAAATTTGTAACACTGTCATGTCGGTAGTTTTTAATAACATTTTCGCTTCGACAATAATTATTTCGTGAATCCATGATAATGCGCTTGCTCCGGTTACCTCTTTAATTATTGATGATAAATATTTTGGTGTTATACAAAGTTTGTCGGCATAAAAAGCCACATTTCTTTCTTGTTTATAATACTGCCTAAGATACTTGAAAAAATCGGTGTTGATTTCCTCTATACGTGAAGAAGGAGAGGGGAGCGGTCCTTCTTGCATTGCATAAAGTCCCATCATCTCTAAAATCATAACATAAAAAAGTCCTTTTACAATTTCAACTCTATAAGGTTGTTCAAACTGATTAAATTGTTTAACAATCATTGCGTAGTATTCGATTAAATCCTCCATTGCATCATCAGGAACTTCGATGCAAGGTAGATGGCCTATATTATTCATTATATCGAAACCTAAAGGCAGAATAAGCCCTGCAATAAAATCAACAGATACAAAAAGTTGTTCAATGAAAAAATCATCCGACCTATCTAAAATTGTTATTACCTGATTAGGCATGATAACAGTAATAGTATTAGGTTTCATCTCATATTCCTTGAAATTAATCTTAATTTTAGCTTTGCCTCTTAAACATAATCCCAATGCAATTCCTGAAAACACAAAAGGATCATTATTAGAAATTTTTTTGAGGAAAAAATCATTTTCGACTAAAACAAAATTCTTGATACTATACGAATCATCACTTTCTAAGTCGGAAATAGTGATTCTATTTGATTTATTATCCATAGACTTAAAACATTAAAACATCGCAAAGATATTAAAAAATCTTAATTCGACACTTTGGGACATTTTGGAAGCTTGTCAGTCGCCATTGTTTATGGAATATAAACGTGGACAGCCGTTTAATGATAATATGTTGCAACCCTGTCCGTTGCTTGACAATCCTGATAGATTAGTGGAAGTTGTTGAGAAATCAGGTACTCATTCAATCGACTTGCAAAACCCTGAAAATGTGCGTAATTTGTGTGATAAATGTAGAGAGACATCTGAAAGATGGAAGCCAACAGCCGATAAATTGTGGGAAACCAGAATGTGTGAGAAAATACATTCAGAAAAACAATCGGAAAAAGTTACGGATTAATAGCAGGATTTTACGAGACAGGAGAATTAATGGTACGAGGATATTTAGGAAATCCGAAATTTGGGATGACTATTTATTGTATGAAAGACTCTCAAGTTTACAATGATTGAAATTCAATAATATATTTTTTAAAATAAATCGACAACGATTAGTAAAATAAGTTAATTAATGTTATATTTGCAGCAATTTTAAAATTTTATTAAACAATTAAAACTTTTTATTATGCGAAAAAACCTAATATTTGTTGTGACGCTTATCGCTGTCATAGGTATTGTTACTTCATGTAACAAAGATTACACGCTTTTGCTTGATAAGCAAAAGTTGAATTTTCCTGCAAATGGGAGTGTCCCTCAAACTATAGCTGTTACGGCTGAAAATGTAATATGGGATATAGAACCTGCAGAAGGTGCCGATTGGCTGAGTCTAAAAAAGATGGATAATGCGATCGAAGTATCCGTAATTGACAATACCTTGCCGGTAGCACGAGAAGCTAAGTTCAAGGTAATCTCCAATGAAGAATCCGTAAAGCCGATAGAAATCACCGTAAAGCAAAATGGAGAAGAGGGATGGTCTCTTTTTCTGAATGCATATGGAGCCGAACATAAAGGCGACGATTTGCAAGTTGGTGCTGATCGTTTTGTGTTTACTCTTGATATGATTGAATATGACCCCGAAACGTATATGCCGTTGAATGACGGAGTTGTGCTAATTATGGACTTCTTTTCCGAAACCCCAGCCGATCTTATGAATCCGGACATTGCTCCCGGCGTATATCCTGTTACTGAAACAAATGAACCATTTACTACAAGAGCATGGCATACACACATGATGGTAATCGAAGGCGGCGCAATGATTGGATATAGATCTTCACAGTCGGGAAATTTCTTCGTGGAAAAATCTGGCGAAGAGTATATCTTTATGGTTAACCTCATAGTAACTGACGACTTTACTCAAGAGGAATTTAGTTTTAAAGGTTACTGGAGAGGCGAAATATCTATTAAAAATCAATTTATGTCGGTTCTTGAAGAAGATGTGGTTCTTCCGGAAATGGTAGATGGACAAGTCACGTTCTATGGAGAATACTATTGGGGAGTTCCGGCTTACGATTGGGAAGTGAAACTGTGGTCGGAAGGTATTTATTCAGATGAAGATGGCAATATTTTCGGAACAGGACATCAAATAGACTTAGAATTTTTAGCACCATTGGGTACAAGCACTACAATACTACCAGAAGGCGTATATCCTTTGAATTTATCAATGGAGCCAGGTACAGCAATTTCCGGTCATGTCGATTTTATGATTCTTTCTTGCTGGTATCTCGAAATGAAAGAAGGAATGGTGCTGGCTGATGGCTTAAAATATGCACCATTAGTAACCGGAGATATTATTGTGATAAATGATGGTGATAATTATATTATTGAAATTAACGCAACAGATGATTTGGGTTACAAAATCACCGGCAGCTATTCCGGCCCTCTGACATACAGAGACAATGCATACTACGGAGCTCCGGTTAAACAAAGAAGGAGTTCTTCTCCGGGATACAGCCACCTGATAATGGAACCAAGATCAGGAGCTGCAAAATAACTTCATTGATAATATATCTTTGTAAAGTAATAAACTTAAGAGGCTGTCTCAAAAGATAAAAATCGCATACAGATGACACAGATACGACTGATA
>JAJDHA010000035.1 GCA_030265965.1 Odoribacter sp. OttesenSCG-928-L07 | reverse complement strand
GAGAAAGCATGAGGATTGATGTGATGATGTGATGATTATTAATGCCAAAAGGAGAGGTGTGCCCGCAAAAAGTTCTGTCGGATCTTCAAGAGTTAACACTCGCACGAACGTTCGGCAACCCTGCACTTTCGCAAAGCTGCAATACCGTTACAGACAAGCATTCAGCGCTGTTGTAATGAAAAAAATAAGAATAAGTCATTACTTTTTATTATCTTTGGGACAACATTTTAATACATAAATATGAATGTAGAACAATCAAAGTACTCTCACTTAATCAGCGCGATAGGCTCCTTACTACAGAAAGGAAGAGAACAAGTTGCTCAATCTGTTAATACTATTTTAGTTCATACTTATTGGCATATTGGACAACATATCGTAGAATTCGAACAAGGTGGAAAAGAAAAAGCTGAATATGGAAGTTTCCTTTTCGAACAATTATCCAAAGACTTATCGAAAATGTATGGAAAAGGTTTCAGCAGAGCTAATTTGCTATATATGAGAAAATTGTATCTAACATTCCCAAAAAGTGAGACACTGTCTAACGTATTGAGTTGGAGTCATTATTTCGAAATACTAAGATCAGATAATGAATTGGAAATCAACTTCTATATTAAACAATGTGAAAAAGAAAATTGGAGTGTTCGGGAGCTCAAACGTCAGAAGAAAAGCATGCTTTTTCACCGTTTAGCCCTTAGTAAAGATATGGAGGGGGTATTAGAACTTTCTGAACATGGTCAAGAAATTCAAACGGCTGAAGACATATTAAAAGATCCTTACATATTAGAATTTCTGAATATTCCAGAAAATTATCAATACTTAGAAAGTGAATTAGAAGAAAAATTAATTTCTAATTTACAAAATTTTCTTTTGGAATTAGGAAATGGATTTACTTTTGAAAAAAGGCAATATCGAATTTCTATAAGTGGAAAACATTTTTACGTAGATTTAGTATTTTATCATCGTATTTTGAAATGTTTCGTTTTAATTGACCTAAAAAGAGGAGAAGTAACTCACCAAGATATTGGTCAAATGAATTTATATCTAAATTATTTCAAGAAAGAAGTAAATACAGAAGGTGATAATGCTCCAATAGGTATCGTATTAGGAGCAGAAAAAGATCATATCTTGGTTGAATATGCAACAGAAAGCATAAGTAACCAATTATTTATTAGTAAATATCAACTTTATCTGCCAGATAAAAAGCAACTTGAATATGAATTAAATAAAATATTAGATGACAAATAACGAGGTTGCCAGCCTGTAACAAGCAATTATGCAAAAAGCGGGGTGTCGCCCGCAGAAAGTCTAAACGTTGCACGCAAGCAAACAGAATTGTCGTATACTGAAAGGATTTAGTGATTTCTGCACGGAAAGTGGAATAAAAATCAACTATGTGTGCAAATTTCACTATCTTTGCAAAAAATTCACTTAGAAAGAAAAATGATAAATCTTAATTCGTTAAATAATATTCCTATCAATAGTGATGTTTTGAAAGCTTTATTGAGCAATCTGAAATATCCCAAAAACAAAATTTCTGATTTGGAAAAAGCCGGCGAATTAATTCGCCTAAAAAAAGATTTGTATGTAAGAAAAAGCAATAATATTTCAAAAGAATTAATAGCAAATCATTTATATGGAGTTTCTTATGTGTCGCTTGAAACAGCGTTGTCATTTTATGGAATGATTCCAGAAAGAGTTCATGCGATACGTTCTATGACAACAAAAAGAGCAAAATCATTTAAAACTCCGCTCGGAAATTTTGAATATAAGACAGTTTCGGTAGATTATTTCAACATTGGAATCAGACAAGAAATTGTTGAAAATCAATATGCTTTTTTAATTGCAGAGCCAACAAAAGCAGTCTGCGATATGATTGTTACTACACCAAACTTACGTTTGCAATCGGTTAAAGCAATGCGAAATTATTTGACAAAAGATTTGCGAATAGATTTCGAAGACTTGGAATTATTAGATAAAGCAATTGTAAAACAATGCATTAATATGGGAAAAAAGAAAGGAGAATTAAAGTACTTGTTGAGGTTTTTAGAAGAATAGTTTATGAAACATGATGAAAAATATTAAATCCAAAATAATATGAATAACAGTATTTTCGACCAAATGCTTTCACGTTATCCGCTTGCAACCAAAGATGATTTGACTAATGCAACACATGAAGTTATGCAACAAATCACGCTTGCAGGATTGTATCGTGGTGGTTTTTTCGACCGAGCAGGATTTTTTGGGGGAACCTGCCTGCGGATTTTTTATGGATTACAACGTTTTTCCGAAGATATGGATTTTTCGCTTTTGCAAGCAGATGAGAAATTTTCATTGGAAAACTATTTTGAACCGATAACTACTGAATTTAAAGCTCTTGGAAAAGAAGTTGTTATCAATAAAAAAGTAAAAACAGCACAAACAAATATAGAATCTGCTTTTTTGAAAGAAAATACTGAGATATATGATTTACAGTTCAGTACAGAGCGAAAAATCAAAATAAAAATTGAAGTTGATATAAAACCACCGCCTGATTTTTCAACTGAATATAAGTTGCTTTTATTGCCATTTTCATTTATGACACGCTGTTATTCATTGCCCGATTTGTATGCAGGAAAAATGCATGCTTTCCTTTTCCGAAATTGGCAAAATCGGGTAAAGGGGCGCGATTGGTATGATTTTGAATGGTATGTGCGTAATAATGTAACACTTAATTTTAGTCATTTGCAAAAAAGAACAGAGCAAATAAATGCTTTAAATGAAAAGGAATTTACGCTTGAAACTTTCAAAAAAATGCTGAAAGAACGGATTGAAAAAACAAATATTGAAGCAGTAAAAAATGATGTTCGCCCATTTCTGAAAGTACCGCAAGAAATGGAAATTTGGAGTACAGAATATTTTTTGCAATTGGCAGATATGATAAAATTAAAGAAATAGTTTTATGGCAAACACAGCCAGCGTGCAACAAGCATATTGGCAAAATGGCGTCAAAAGCCCCACAGAAAAGGAAATGCAAACATTAACCACAACAGTCTGATATTCATAATCCTGTTAATTCTGCAAATTTTGTCATTCTGTCCATTCTCAAATTTTTCAGTTCCACTTACCCGTGCTGACAAAGTCGAAACATCATCTTTCAATTAATACAACATCTTTTTCCTCAAAAAAATCTTCTTCAAAGTAATTGGAAATAGGAAAGACTTGATATTTCTTATTAATTGTTTTCAGTTCATCTTTATAGTCGCCACCTTTAAGATATAATATTCCATTTGGTAGTGAATTTTTATTTTCTTTCAGAAATTTTCCTTCCGTGAATGTCATAAAATTAGGTAAAGCAGTTACAGCGCGCGAAACAATAAAATCGTACTTCTCTTTTAATTCTTCGGCTCTAATCTGTTGAGCAGTAACATTTTTAAGATCTAATTCTTTAGAAACAGCATCAACAACTTTTATCTTTTTACCAATAGAATCAACAAGATGGAATTGTGTGTCAGGAAAAGCTATTGCCAACGGCAGTCCGGGAAATCCACCGCCGGTACCAATATCTAAAATCTTTGTACCGGATACAAATTGAATAACTTTAGAAATACTAAGAGAATGCAACAGATGATTTATATCGAAATTATCAATATCCTTACGCGAAATAACATTGATGGAAGCGTTCCATAAAATGATCTGCTCTTTAAGCAGACTGAACTTTTCGAATTGAGCTTCTGTAAATTCGGGGAAGTATTTTTTGATGATATTCATGATGCAAAGATAATTAAATAAGATAAAAAGTGATGCTTCAACTTCGCTCAAATAATTCTTCGTCGTCAACCATTAATTAATAATTGTTTCGTACTTTTGCAAAATTTCTATTATTATTTATTATGATTAATAAAGTATTTAAAATATTACTTTTATTTGTTGCGCTTTTCTTTTCTAATAATATTTATTCTCAATCTATTGAGGCAAAAGAGCAATTAAATAAATTCAGCAGAGTATTCCAAACAATAAACTATTATTATGTTGATACTGTTAATAATGAAAAAATAATTGAAGAAGCTTTAAAGGCGATGCTCAAGGAACTTGATCCGCACAGTGCATATCTTGATGCTGAAGAGACAAGAGCATCAAACGAGCCGTTACAAGGAAACTTTGAAGGTATAGGAATTCAATTTCAAATGGTTGAAGATACGTTATTAGTTATTTCTCCAGTTGCAGGTGGACCATCTGATAAGGTTGGAATTATGGCCGGAGATAAAATACTTGAAATAAACAACCAAGTTGCAGCCGGCAAAACTGTTAATTCTAATTGGATACAAAAACAATTAAGAGGACCAAAAGGCACAACTGTTGATGTCAAAATTTTGAGAAAAGGCGAGGCTGACCTTCTTGACTTCACCATTACAAGAGATGTAATTCCTGTTTATAGCATTGATGCAAGATATATGATTGATAAAGAAATCGGATATATTAAGCTCAATAGATTTTCTCGTACTACTATGGATGAATTTCATGAAGCAATGACTAATCTCAGGAACGATGGGATGAAAAAATTAATCCTTGATCTTAGAAATAATTCCGGTGGTTTTCTTGATGTTGCAATTTCCCTATCTGATGAATTTCTTCCTGACGGCAAATTAATAGTTTATACCGAAGGACGCATGAATCCACGATCTGAAGCTAATTCAACTTCTACGGGAACTTTTGAAAACGGCGACTTGGTAATTCTTATTAACGAAGGTTCCGCTTCGGCAAGTGAAATCCTTGCAGGCGCAATTCAAGATTGGGATCGAGGTACTATTGTCGGAAGGCGCTCATTTGGTAAAGGATTGGTACAAAGACCTTTTAATCTTCAAGACAGCTCACAAGTTCGACTTACAATTGCACGTTATTACACCCCAAGCGGTAGATGTATTCAAAAACCTTATGAAGATGGTAGCGAAGAATATTTTAAAGATATCTCCAATCGACTTAAACACGGAGAACATATTAATCAAGATAGCATCTCATTTCCTGATTCATTAAAATATTATACAGCATCCGGAAGAATTGTTTATGGCGGTGGTGGAATAATGCCCGATGTATTCGTTCCTTACGACTCAACTATGTATGATGATTTTACTAAAAAATTCATTTCCAAGAGTATCGCAAATAAATTTTCTCTAAATCTTATGGAAAATAGTAGAAAAGATTTATTAAAAAAATATCCTGACAAAAAATCTTTTATAAATAATTATGAATTGTCTGATAAAGACATTGAAAAAATATTTGAATTATGTGATGAAAACGGCATAGTTGTTGATGAAGACACGCCGCGAAAATTGAGCCCGCTTGTCGAAGCTCAACTTAAAGCTTTTATTGGTAGAAATCTGTTTGATACAGATACTTTCTATGAAATAATCAATAAGGTTGAACCCGAATTTAATACAGCAATTCAAATTTTTAAAAAATAAATAAACAATTAAATCAATTCTCTTATGAAAAAGTTATTTATAATGATGTCTATGATTGTTGCTTTCTCAACAATTTCTTTTGCACAAGAAAAGGCAAAAGATGTTAATCCTCACGCTCCGTACATGGAATTTGATAAAGTTGTACATGATTATGGAAAAATTATGGAAAACGGCGATGGCACTTGTGTTTTCACACTAACAAACACAGGAAAAGAACCTTTAATTCTTAATGATGCAAAATCAACGTGCGGATGTACTGTTCCCGAATGGACTAAAGCTCCAATTCTTCCGGGGAAATCAACGGAAATTAAAGTTAAATATGCAACAAATAGAGTAGGTCAGATCAACAAATCTGTTACAATAACATCAAATGCATCAAACAGTCCAATTGTTCTTCGAATAAAAGGCGAAGTACTGAGAGAAACTGTTAATCAAAGTATTAGCAATCCAAACCCAGCTACTGTTCCGACAAATTAAACTAAATATATTTTTTATGCCGAAAATATCAGAAAAAGGGCTCAAAATGCCCGCATCTCCGATTAGAAAACTTGTTCCGTTTTCGGATGCCGCAAAAAAACGCGGAATTAAAGTTTTTCACCTCAATATCGGTCAACCGGATATTGAAACTCCTGAAGTAATGCTTAATGCATTGAAAAATTACAACGGTAAGGTTATTGAATATAGCCATTCTGCCGGTAATGTTTCATACAGACAAGTATTAGTCGATTATTATAAATCTATCGGAATCAATATCACTGTTGATGACATTATTGTTACCGAAGGCGCTTCTGAAGCAATTATGTTTGCAATGCAAACTTGCCTCGATGATGGTGATGAAATTATTATTCCGGAACCATTTTATGCAAATTATAACGGATTCTCTATTAGTAGCGGAATAAATGTTGTTCCTATTGTTTCTCATATAGAAGACGGTTTCGCACTACCTCCTATTGCTGAATTTGAAAAGGTGATTACTCCGAAAACTAAAGCTATAATGATTTGCAATCCTAACAACCCTACAGGTTATCTCTATTCTAAAGAGGAATTGGAAATGCTTAAAGATATTGCTTTAAAACACGACTTATATCTATTCGCTGATGAGGTATATAGAGAATTTTGTTACGATGGTGCAAAACATTATTCAGTAATGAACCTTGATGGATTAGATGAAAATGTGATTCTTTTTGATAGCGTTTCAAAAAGATATTCTGCCTGCGGTTTTAGAGTTGGATGTATGATTTCTAAAAATAAAGAAGTTATGCGTACTGCAATGAAATTTGCTCAAGCAAGATTAAGTCCACCATCATTCGGACAAATTGCTGCAGAAGCTTCTCAATATGTTACAAAAGATTATTTCGATAGAGTAATTGATGAATATGATGCTCGCAGACAAGCTGTTTACGAGGGAATTCAAAATATCCCAGGCGCATATTGTCCTATGCCTAAAGGCGCTTTCTATATAGTTGCTAAATTACCTATCGACGATTCTGATAGATTCGCACAATGGCTTTTAGAAGATTTTGATTTTAACGGCGAAACTGTTATGCTTGCCCCTGCAACAGGTTTTTATTCTACACCGGGTGCTGGAAAAGATGAAGTGAGAATCAGCTACGTTCTTAAAGTTGAAGACTTAAAACAATCAATGGTCTGCTTGAAAAAAGCTCTCGAAGTTTATCCAGGTAGAACATTATAGCACGTTAAGACGCGCGGCAAAAGACACGTTGAGACGCACGGCAAAAGACACGTTGAGACGCACGGCCGTGCGTCTCAACATACAAATAACAAAATAAAATGAGAATAAGAAATTTCAAAATAGTACATTTAACTTATGTAATTTTCTTATTCTCATTTTTATTTTCAAACACACTCGCTTTCAGTCAAAATACAACAATTATTCCCGGTGCTGAACGTTTAGAATTATATCTCAACGATTGTAAAAACAAATCAGTAGGAATTGTTGCCAACCAAACTTCCGTTTTTCAAGACAAACATTTAGTTGATGTATTATTATCTGAAAATATTGATATAGTCAAGATATTTTGCCCTGAGCACGGATTTCGCGGAGATGCCGGTGCCGGAGAACTTATCGCCGACGGCAAAGATGAAATAACCGGATTACCAATAATCTCTCTTTACGGAAATAATAAGAAACCTTCTCAAAAACAATTAGAAGGAATAGATATAATGCTGTTCGACCTTCAAGATGTCGGAGTACGCTTTTATACATATATCTCTACACTCACATATATAATTGAAGCTTGCGCAGAAGCAAACATTACATTAATCATTCTCGATAGACCAAATCCAAATGCTCATTATATCGACGGACCAACTCTCGAAAACGGATTTGAATCTTTTATCGGTATGCACCATGTTCCTGTTGTTTACGGAATGACAATTGGAGAATATGGATTAATGGTAAATGGTGAAAAATGGATTACTCACTATTTTAATGACGAAAATATGTTAAAAGTAATTCCCGTCGCAAATTATTCTCATGAAATGATTTACGAACTTCCGGTTGCTCCCTCGCCCAATTTAAAAAATATGAGCGCAATATGGATGTACCCTTCCTTGTGTTTCTTCGAAGGAACTTGCATGTCATTGGGGAGAGGCACTGACTACCCTTTCGAACTTGTCGGTCATCCCGAACTGTCAAATTACGACACAACTTTTGTTCCGCGAAGTATTCCTCATGCAGCTCCAAATCCAAAACTTAAAGATCAAAAATGTTTTGGATGTAATCTTATCGGACAAGGATATGAATGGCGTTACACAACTCATGAATTAAACTTTGATCTTTTAATTTCTTGTTATAAAGAATTACAAGAAAAAGACAAATTTTTTATTCCGTTTTTTGATAAACTCGCAGGAAATGACAGATTTAGAAAACAAATAATAGATAACGAAAGTATTGAAACAATTCGTGAAAGTTGGCAAGTGGATCTTGATAATTTTAAGAAAATTAGAAGCAAATATTTGATTTATTAAAATGAATGCTCCCCTATTTATATCAAAACGGATTTTAAAAATCAACAAAAACGATTATTCCGGTAATATTGTAAAAATTGCTATTGGAACAATTGCACTAGGCGTAATCGTTATGCTATTTGCTGTTTTTATTGTCACCGGATTCAAAAATCAGATTGAAAAGAAAGTAGCAGGATTCGTCGGTCATTTAAGAGTTTCCAATTTCGATTATAATGAATCTTGGGAATCAAAACCCATTGAAATTGATCAGGAATATATTGATAATATTTCAAACTTAAAACACATTCATTCTGTTAATCAATATGCTTTAAAAGCTGGAATATTAAAAACTCGTGAAGATATTGAAGGTATTGTTTTTAAAGGTATTGGGGAAGATTTCGATTTTGAGAATTTTTCCGGAGAAATTCTTGAAGGAAGAATTCCTAAATATTCACAGGAAAGAAATAATGACTCCATTCTTATTTCAAAAAATATTGCAGACAAGCTCAATTTATCTATTGACGAAAAGATAGATGCATATTTTCTTTATGATCAAACACCAAGGGTAAGAAGATTTATTATTTCAGGGATATATTCTTCAGGATTTGGAGATTACGACAAAACATTTATTATTAGTGATATTAATATTATACGACAATTAAATAATTGGACAAACGAGCAATGTGCAGGTTATGAAATATATTTAAATTCTATTTCCAACATTTATTCTGCTTGTGATGAGATTTTACCTTTTGTACCCTACAATTGTCAATTGCAAACTGTATATGACATTAATCCTCAGGTTTTTGATTGGCTTTCTTTACAAGATGTAAACGTTGCTGTACTTTTAAGTATTATGAGTATCGTTTGTATTGTAACCATGATTTCAGTTCTGATAATCATAATTATTGAAAAAACTTCAATGATTGGAATTTTAAAATCCTTAGGAATGAATAATTCCGGCATTCGTAAAATCTTCATGGTTAAAGCAGCATACATAATAGGCATCGGTGTATTACTTGGAAATGTAATAGCATTAATTCTATCCTATATTCAGATAAAATTCAGCATTATCAAATTACCCCAAGAGTCATATTATGTTAATACCGTACCGATAGAAATTAACTTTTGGCAAGTTATTTCCATCGATCTCGGCATTTTCCTAATCTGTATGTTAATAGTAATTATTCCGACTGCATTAATTGCCAAAGTAAATCCTGTTAATGCGATTCGATATGAATAATTTCATCTAACATAAATTAATGTTATTATTTAAGCGTATTAAATTTTATCACGCTTTCATCTTCCGGCAAAATTCTTTCTGCTCTAATAAATTTTTCACCTTCAAAAATAAATAAAGTACCCAATTCTTGTTTTTCTTTTCTTGTTAATTCTTTATTTATCAACTCGCTCAAAAACTTCACTTCATATTTTTCACGTTTATTTGTACCGTAATATTCCGAGTTAATCACATAATATGGAATTGGAGCATATTGAACTAATGTTTCTTTCACATTACCAAATCCGTTCATTACAATAAACAGTTTATAGTCGTGTTTTTCAGCATAATCAATATATGTTCTCATTGGGAAGCAGTTTGATGCCGTACAACCATTAGTAAAAACATATACTAAAGATTTTGGATATTTTGCCATTTCATTTTTCAACTGCATTGCATTAATTCTGTAAATATTACCATCAACTAAGTCAACATCCTCTTCAAAATAATGAATGATTTTTTTTTGATTTTCTGTTGTCTTGTTGTAATCGTCTGTAACTCCTGTAATGGTTATACAAGATTGCATTATCAGAAATGATAATAAAAATAAACCGCTTTTGATTAATAGATTTGTTTGCATAATTAAAGATTTTAAGATTAATACTATCAAATTTGTTTGAAATAATTAAGATATTCTTGAAACAAAGATAAGGATAACCCAAGAAAATATTAATTTATTTAATAAAAAATTTTTTCTTTACAAGGAAAAGAGAAACATTATCTGTAAATTCCACAACACATTCATATTAAATTATTTAGATTAGCAATAAGCATTTTTATTTCTGATTATTTTGAATATTATACCCAATTTAATAAAAAAAATTATTAAAATTTTTCATTTGAATATTAATGAATATTAATGAAGTTGTTTTTGGACAATTATATTTGTGATTATTATTTGAATATTGAACATTATTTATACCTTTCAGATAAATTTCGGCATATTACAGTTCAACTTGTAATCATCATATCATTACCACGGGTTCACTACGTTCACCTGTGGCTATCGATATT
The DNA here is from genome assembly GCA_030265965.1 of Odoribacter sp. OttesenSCG-928-L07. Taxonomy (GTDB): domain Bacteria; phylum Bacteroidota; class Bacteroidia; order Bacteroidales; family BM520; genus RGIG7150. The sequence continues at coordinate 4,375 of JAJDHA010000035.1, read as the reverse complement.
AAATATCGTTGGGATTATTTATTAATCATGATGTCATCCGTCACGCGTCACCTGTCACGCGTCACTCGTCACCCGTCACCTGTCACGCGTCACACGTCACACGTCACCTGTCACGCGTCACCCGTCACAAACAAAAATTTTCAACTTTCAACTTTCAACTTTCAACTATTTATTATCTTTGTAACTTCTAATGATTTTAATATTATAAACCAAAATATTTTTACAATGAAAAAACTTTTTTTAACTGCAATTTTTACATTATTAGGTTTTTCAACATTCTGTTGTACAAACTTTTTGATTACAAAAGGTGCTTCAGCAGACGGTTCAACGATGTTAACTTATGCTGCCGATTCACATACTTTGTACGGTGAATTATATCATTGGCCTGCTGCAGACTGGCCTGAAGGCACTATGCTTGATGTTTACGAATGGGATACGGGAAAATTTCTTGGACAAATTCCGCAAATTAAACATACATACAATGTTGTTGGTAATATCAATGAACATCAATTGACAATCAGTGAAACAACTTATGGAGGTTTGGAACAACTTGAATCTCAATCTGGCGCAATCATGGATTATGGTAGTTTGATTTACATTACTCTTCAAAGAGCTAAAACAGCTCGTGAAGCTATAAAAGTTATCGCTGAACTTATGGAAAACTACGGTTATGCAAGCTCCGGCGAATCTTTCTCAATTGCCGATCCTGACGAAGTTTGGATTATGGAACTAATTGGCAAAGGGGAGGGCGAAAAAGGCGCAGTTTGGGTTGCACGTATGATCCCTGACGGAATGATATGCGGTCACGCAAACCAAGCTCGTATTACCACTTTCCCACAGAGCGGAAACAAAAGTGTTATCACTTCCGAACACCTTGACGATATTATGATTAAAGGAGTTACAACTGCTTATCATAAGGATGTTATTTCTTTTGCTAAGAAAAAAGGATTTTACAAAGGTAAAGATGCTGATTTCAGTTTTTGCGACACCTATGCTCCTTTGAATTTTGGTGCGGCAAGAGGTTGCGAGGCTCGCGTATGGGCAGGATTTATGAAAGCTAATAAAGATGCAGTTGCTCAATATGAAGATTATGCAAGAGGTGATAATCTTAAAAACAAAATGCCTTTATGGATTGAACCTGCAAAAAAACTTACTGTTCACGATGTTATGGATATGATGCGCGACCACTATGAGGGAACTTCTATGGATATGACTTTAGATATAGGCGCCGGTCCGTATGCTTGTCCTTACCGCTGGAGGCCAATGGGATGGGAATATAACGGAAAACAATATTTACATGAAAGAGCAACTTCTACCCAACAAACAGGATTTTCTTTCGTAACTCAATCACGCGGTTGGTTACCAAATCCTATTGGTGGAGTTATTTGGTTCGGAACAGACGACACTTATACTACTTGCTACGTGCCAATATATTGCGGAATAACACAAACCCCTATTTGCTTCAGAGAAGGCAATGGCTCAATAATTGAATATTCGCCAACATCTTCTTTCTGGATTACAAATATGGTTACAAATTTCGCTTACTCAAGATATAGCGATATGATTGTAGATATTCAAAAAGTACAAAACCGTCTTGAAAAAACTTTTGAAAAAGACCTTATTGCTTTTGATAAAGAAGTTTCAAAGTTATATGCTTCAAATCCGACAAAAGCAATAGAAATGATTACTACTTTCTCCGGCGAGAAAGCTCAAATTATGTTTGACGAGTGGAAAGATCTTTTCATTTTCTTAACAGTAAAATATATTGATGGAAATATTAAGATCGAAGAAGACGGAGTATTTAAAACAAGTGGAGTTAACAATCGCCAACCTGCATGGCCAAAACAACCAGATTATCCTGAAAAATGGCGTAAAGCTATTGTTGATGATTGTGGAGATAATATTAGAAAACCTTAATTTGTTTACTTATACGTTGTAACGCAGATTGGACAGATTATTATGTTTTGTTCAATCTGCGTTATTAGTGTATATATTATAAGTCGCAGCTCTAATATAATTCGGAAAATGAGAGTAAAAACCGATGTTATTTCGAGCTACGACTTTATTTTTTAACGAAGAGAAACACACAACTCTTCGATCACAATTATTCAATAATAATTTATTGTATTCATATTACTGAAAATTACGTTTAAATAAACTCACAAGCATTCGCTTTGAGTTGATTAACATGCAATTGTGAAAAAATTCCTTGCAAACACCATTGTTTGCGATAATAGAGTTATAAAAACCCGTTTAAGATTGTTTTTTGCGTCATAATAATTTGATTTTTTAATAAAACGGGGAAAATTACACAAATATTATGCCAAATCAAATTATTTCATCAAAATCTTCATGTTCGTGATCTTGTGGTTGATAAGGATAAATTGCTATTTTAATATTGTCTTTGAAATTACGTTCAATTTTTGTCGGAATATTATCAAATAAAGCAGATGAGGAAATAAATTCTTTTCTTGACATTACAATTATAATCATGTCTTCTTCTTTAATATAGTTTTCAAGATCCGCATGAAAATTAAACAACTCTTTAATATTTTCAAAAGTTACAAAGCTGTGTTTTTTCTTGTTATCTATAAGGCTATTAATGCCGTCGTTGGTTTCTTCTGTACCAATATGCAATATTGAAACACTTAATTCTTTAGATAATCTAATTATTTTTTCCATCATAGCTTCAAATCCTGCTTCTCTTTCGGTATAAATAGGCGTAAGCAAAACTATTCGCGTACAAGTCATCAAAGGTTTGTCAATTTGACATATCATAACGGATTTATCAACAGTTCCGACGATCCTACTAAATCGTTCTGCATTAAAACTAATAAAAGCTCCGGATTTAGTCCAAGGAACAATAATAGTATCTGCCATTATTTCTCGTGAGATTCTTGTCAATGCAGAAATTCTGTTATTATCAATAGTTGTTATATTATTAACCTGGATATCAATTCCATTTGCAATCTTTGCATATTTTTCCATTTCGTTTCTAGCACCAACAATGTTTTTTTCGGCATCAATATCATTAGGAATTATTGATAACAGTGAAATCGGTTTCTTTGATCTGTTATCTTTAATTAATAGTAACAATTTAAAAAACTCTCCAAAATTTTCCACATCGGTCATAGGTAATAGAAAATTTTCATCTAAGAATTTCAATTTATTAATTTTAATGATAGGATTATCGCCGATTAATATTTTCCTTGACGAGCTTTCGGTAACAAATGATGAAACAACACAAGTGATAAGTATCAAGATGATAGTTCCGTTCAGAATATTTTCGTCTAAAATATTAACTCGATAACCTGCAATAATAATTGCTAAAGTAGCTGCGGCGTGGGAGCTACTTAATCCAAAAATCAAATTTCTCTGATTTTTTGTGTACTTAAAAATCTTTTGCGTAAAGAAAGCAGCTAACCATTTACTTGAAAGCGCAACTGCAGAGAGTGTAAGCGCAACAATTATTGCTCGAGGACCTTTAACAATAACGCTCAAATCGACAACCATTCCTACAGAAATAAGAAAAACGGGAATAAATAAAGAATTGCCTATAAATTCAATTTTACTCATCAATGATGAACTGTGTGGAATAAGTCGGTTCAATGCTAAGCCCGCCATAAACGCACCGATTATTGGTTCTAATCCGATTATTTCAGCAAAAAATGCAGAAATAAAAAGTATAACCAAAACATATATAAAATGCGAATGACTTTCACCTTCAAATTTTCGGAAAAACCATCGAGATATTTTCGGAATTATCAAAAACATCACTAAAAGGAAAACAATAAATGTGATGGCAAATCTTATCCAATAATCCAAATCAATGTTTCCTGTTTCTTTATTAATAATTACCGCTAAGATTACCAAAACAGCAATGTCTGTTAATATTGTGCCTCCTACAGTTATTGCGACAGCGGGATTTCTCGTAATACCCATTTTGCTAACTATTGAATAAGAAACCAAAGTATGAGTAGCAAACATTGATGCAATAAGGATACTTGCGCTTATATCGTAACCCAATAAATATCTACACACAGGAAATCCAATACAAAGCGGAATAATGAAGGTGAGAATTCCAAAGGTAATACTTCGATATTTATTTAAACGAAACTCATTAAGATCGAGTTCCATTCCTGCCAAAAACATGATATACAACAATCCTATTGTAGAAAATAGTTCAACTGCGGAATTATTATCAATAATATTTAATCCATACGGACCAATAATAATTCCCGAAACTATCAATCCTATTATCCCAGGAATATTAAATCTTTTTAATACCAAAGGTGATAATAAAACAATTAGAAGGATAATAATAAAACTTAGAATCGGCGATTCAATAGGAAACTCCATATAGTATTATTTTTCG
>JAJDHA010000034.1 GCA_030265965.1 Odoribacter sp. OttesenSCG-928-L07 | reverse complement strand
TGTTTTTAAATTACAGATTAGAATACGTTTTGTTATTGAAAACAAAACCAGTTAGTAATTACATTAAATTAATAGGCGGCAAAGTTACGACTTTTTTAGTAAATATTAAACAGAAAGATTTTTTTATTGATCTTCGAAAAGTATTATTTTAAAAATCGCTCTATGCTTTTGTAATAACTGATTATTTGTTGGAATTATTATGTTGGAGGATGGGGATAAAATGGATAAAACCGATAAAACCGATAAAATGGATAAATAAATCCCCGTAGGGGATCCATATCAATAGCGCCGTCACAATTCAGCCCAATGCCGTCAGGCTTGGGTGTGAGAAATGAAACAATGATTGTTTCGCGCAAATAAAACAATCATTGTTTCGCAATCGATGCGAGAAATGAAACAACGATTGTTTCGCGCCGCGTGAGGGATTGCAGCGATACCCCGCAGCGAGCGGCCAGGAAGAGACAGGAGAGACAGGGCAATGCCCTGTCTGTACATAAGCGGAAAGCCCAACCCGAGCGTCAGCGAGGGGCACGCCCAAGTTAATTGAGAATGGAGAATGGAGAATGGAGAATTGGGAAATTCTGCAAATTATGTCATTCTGTCTATCAGAATTTGAATCCCAAAGTTCCGCCGATCCAGAAATCTATTTTTCTATCATGGATATTACTTTCCTTGCTAACTATACTATATGGTGTAATGAGCCAACGATGCACACGAAGATCATGAACGTCTTCATATTTTTGATACATTAAATTAAAGGTAGGTCCAACAAACATTTTAAAATGCTTGTGGAATGTGTAATTAAAATATGGTCTAAATTGGAAGAAATAAACTTCAGGATAATGTATCCGAAGTCCTGATAAGTTATCATATTTATCGGAATTTACATGTATCAAGTTATAACACATAACTTCCAAATTCAAATCTGACTTTTCACCTAAACGTATTGTGCTTCCAAGTCCCCACCCAGTAGCCAACATGTCATTACCCCATGATTTACTACCATCATCAGACCTTAATCCGAAACTGGAATTCCATCCGGCACTCAAAACAGTATATAAATATCTTCTTCCTGAACGAAAAGTTACAGCGCCAGTGATAAACTCTCCTCCTTCAATTCCAAACTCCATAACGCCGCCTTTGGCAATGTTTATCAATCCCAGCGAAAAACCGTCAGCAGTATCTCTTACGTTAACAACTCCAAGTTGGAACTTCCCTTTTTTGGTAACATTCACAACACCAATTTGTGCTTTCGAAGTTTTTGCAATATTTAATGCGGCTGTCATCTGAAATTTCGTTGAATCAGCAATATTTGTTAATGCAGAAATCTGAACCTTATTATTTTTTGCATAATTGATTCCTGCTGTCAACTGTACCGGCGACGAATATTTTACTATATTGGAAACGGCAGATACTTGCATTTTGCCGTTCTGAGCAACATTAATTCCGGCTGCAAGTTGTGCCGATGTGTTATTAGCAATATTTCCAACAGCAGAAACCTGAATTGTTGCATCTTTAGCAATATTAAATCCTGCCGCAAATTGTGTCGCTTTTCCATAACCGGTATAATTGAATATTGCTGCCATTTGAACAACTTTGCTTTCTTCAACTAACTCATTTTGTTGAACGCCGTCGCAAATACAAGAGGATGCGGAAGCCAAGTTAAATCCGGCCGCCATCTGCAATCCTTTTACGCCGTATCTGTTTATGTTAAAAACAGGAGCAATTTCAGCGCCGTTAGTCTTTCCGGTAACGCCACCGATTAAACTTAAAGAAAAACTGTACTCGTTACTTGCAGAATGAACCCAGTCGGTACCAAGCGGATAAACCAAATAAAAATTGATAGGTTTGTAAATGTTTTCAGTACTTTGCGTTGTGCTTTTAGTAGTACTTTTTGCAGAACTTACATTTTCGTTTTTTACAATTTCTTGCGCAATCATTGTGTCGGTAAATATTACCGAAGCCAATAAAAGTGTCATTACATGTTTCTTCATATCTTTTTCATTAATTTTTGTTACATGAGTAAGACAGTCTAATTCGAGTTTACCTGTACTCTTGTAGTCGATTTTTTTTATTGGAAGATATGTTTCTCTTGTAATGGTAACGTTTTCAGCGATTTTTTTTTGAGTGACGGAGTGACGGATTGACGAAGTGACGGGGTTACTGTGTGACGATGTTGCTTGGTTGTTGTAAGTCGCTGGTTGATTTAAATTAGTGACCTCTTGACCCCCAGTCAAGCACGCTGAAGATTTTATACTATTTTTAGTTTCAACAATATCTTTAGCAACAATTATGTCCTCTTCGAAATTATTTTCTATAACTCTTTCTATTAAAATAATATGATTTCCAATAATCTTATGGCAAATCTTTCCATCAAAAATTTGATTGATAACTTCTTCAATATTTGCGTTGGAAACATTGATATTGATAATTTTATTTTCATCAATAATTTGTGGATTGTAAGAGAATTTTAATCCGGTTTTTGTTGCAACGATATTAAGGATTTGATTTACCGATTTTCCGTTTTCGTTTAATGTGATTTTTGGTTCAGAATTTATTTGCTGAGCGCTGATGTTTGCGATTGGAGAAATCAACAAAAAGAAAAGTAAAATTATGAGTTTGCACATAACTCCTCCAAAGGGGAATTGTTTAAGATTACTGATACTCAAAAAGGATCCTTGTGGAAACCAAGAGCAATAATGTGTATATTTGCTTCTCATGTTTAGTTTATCAATTGATTTTATACACATTTCCGACTTTCACAACGTTTACCGACAAGGTTTCCGCAATAATATTTAATATCAATTCCAATGATTCATCATTGTCAAAATGTGCTGTCAGAGGAATGTTTTCCAGCGATTTATCTTCGATAATAATTTCAACATCAAAGATTTTCTGTAATATTGTCACTACAACTTTTAATTCTTGTGCGTGGAAAACAATATCGTGATTATTCAGCTGCTCAATATGTCTGGGAATTAATTCAAAACGATTTTCCAACTCATAATAAACTCCGATTTCATTTTCTTTAATATTAATCCCGATATTTTCTTCAGTGTAAAATATTACTTCCCCTTCAACAACATTAACACTAACAATATCTTCATTTTCATGAGCCGTTACTGTGAAAATTGTGCCGATATCTTTAATAATCGTATTTCCGGCATAAACGGTAAAATCTTGATTATCTTTCGAATTGATGTTAAAGGTTGCTTCTCCTATCAATATCGCTTTATTCAAATCATTTTTTTGATATTCTAAGCTCGAATTTTGATTTAATACAATGTTTATGTTTTCGGAAAAAACAATTTCTTTGGTTTGATTATCTGCAAGAATTGTTATTTCTTTTTTGTTTTGATTTGTAATAAATAATGAAAAAATTGTAATTAAAAGAATTATTGCTGCCGCTGCCCAATACTTTATTCGAATTTTATCTTTTTTCTTTGCTTGAAGAATTGGAATATCTTGATAAATATGTTTTTTGAAATTAGACAATGCTTTTTCCGCATTGAAATCGTGTTGTGTTTTTGGAGAAATTTTTTGAAACAATTGTGTCATCTCCATAAAATACTTTTCATTTTCTTCCGATTCGGCAATCCAATTATCTAACGTGCGAAGTTCCTGTTCGGTAGCTTCACCGCTGAAATATCTTGCCAATATTTTATCGGCTTTATCCATTTTATCGGCTTTATCGGTTTTATCCATCTCTTCTACAACATTTGATTTAAAACACTCCAAATTACCATCAGATACAGATAATCTTTCAGCTCATTTCTCAAAAATTTTAGAGCTTTCACCATTTGTGTTTCTACTGTTCCGACGGAAATATCCATCGTTCTGGAAATTTCTGAGTATGATAAATTATTAATTCTACTTAAAAGGAATACTTCCTTGCAACGTGGCGGTAATTTTTCTATCGCATTTTGAATATTTACATTTAACTCATTCGTAATTATGTTATTATCAGTATAATTTATATCTATTTCTTGCACTGAATAATTGATGTAATCCGCTCTGGTTTTCCTTTGCTTGATAACATTCATACAATCGTTATGGATACTTCTATAAAGATATGATTTAATGGAAGTGTGGATTTCTATCTGTTCTCTTTTATCCCAGAATTTGCAAAAGAATTTCTGCACAACATCCTGCGTGTCGTCATCATTTTGGAGTATGCTGAAAGCATATTCGCAAAGCGCTGAATACCATTCTTTAAAAATCATTTCGAAAGCATTATGGTTACCTTCGCGCAGTTTTTTTATGATGTCAATATTCTCCAAATAAAAATCATTTTAACCGACGCAAAGGTATATAATTTTAGTAATATGACAATTGAGAATAGAAATACCTGTATTAGTTGAAAATTTTTGTCAGGATGTTAATCATATTTTTGTTTCCAAAGAAATTTGTTGCCGGCATCTATATAATTTCGTGCAAGGTAATAAATTGTATTTTCTCGGATTCTAATTTTCGTTGGAAAAACATGCCGCTCTAAGACTATATCTTGCAAAAATGTTCCGGTATCGAGATCCAGTTCGTGTAATGTTGTTATTCCATCTTTGGTATACTTAACAAAACATTGTGTTTGTTCTTCATTAACAATAATTTCCTTTGTCCAATACGGCGAATTATGATAATCAATTTCAACCTCATCTAACAAATCTCCATCATTATCAAAACATAATATTTTGCCTTCAATATGATTAAAAAGATAAAGCATGTTATTGATATTCAATAATGGTAGATACGTTTCAATTGGCAGCATCGATCTATAAAAACCAGACATTGAGCCACCGGAACTACTGTTAGATGCATAATTAAACTTGACAGATAACGATTGATGTTCCAATTGTATTATCTGATGATTATTTTGTCGTCTATTTAGATGGTCAGAACTCAATTCTGCTATTCTTTGGCCAATTTCTTCTAAACGCCGAATTTTCTCTTCATTTGCATTTTTACTTATTCTTTCATCAAAATCTATTAATTCCAACAAAATATCTTTGTTAGTATCAAAAATATTTGCAATAATAGTTTTTTCTTTAATGTCTCCTTCTTTATTTATCTTATAAAAAACAATTCGAGTATAGTTATCTAATATTTCCTTTGTAAACAAATAGTCATCTGTTGAAGCCACAACTTGCTTGCGTTGTATGTCAAATTCTGCAATAGGAGTATAGTAATAAGGTATTATTTGTTCGTCAATTAAAAAAATTTGACAGGCAGAGTCAGCTCCTAATAAATTAATATCATCAAGGATTCCTTTATATAATTTTTGATAATCATCGGAAATAATTTCTTTGCTTATAATATCTTCGTCGTTATCAAGAAGTTGTAAATAATTCTTATTTTTATCAATCAATAAAAGCAAGATTTCATCTTGACCAATTAACTCATAATCTGTTATCCATTGCTTTGGATTATCATAAGCAATTTCAACAATTGCATCTGTAATTTCGACGGGAGCAAGCTCAGTGTCTTTAACAAACATTGTTATTAGAAGTTGCATCTCACCTGATTCAGCAACATCTTTAATGTCCGACTCTTCAATCATGATTTTTCTGTCTTTATACCCAACATGTGTAAATAATAATGTTGTTGGTTTTGCAGAAATTTTAATTTTGAAGTTGCCGTTTCCATCGGTAATTGCGCCACTTTTATCATAACTGTTTACAATATGTACGCCTTGTAGAGGAGTTTCTTTTATTGTCTCAACACGTCCTGTTACATATATGCTTTGCGCCTTGCCCGAAACAGAATTAAAGATTAAGAATATTATGGAAATGGAAAAAAAATTGAAATAAGATTTTAAACTTGTCTTTAATAACTTTTTCATATTCATAGGTTTTGATGATGCAAATATAATGAAAAAATGCTAAATTTGCCCCTAAATTCCCTAAAGGGGACTTTTGTATTTTCACCACATCATCACATTATCACATTATCAAATCATTACATCCCCCTAACCCCCTTCAAAGGGGGAATTTGCATTTTCATCAATCATCACATTATCAAATTATTACATCCCCCCAACCCCCTTGAAAGGGGGAATTTGCATTTTCATCAATCATCACATTATCAAATTATCAAATTATTACATCCCCCTAGCCCCCTTGAAAGGGGGAATTTGATACTGCGTAATATCAAAAAGTCCCCTTTAGGGGATTTAGGGGCAAAACAAAATATCATTCCTCATAAGGAATACTCTCATGTACGCTGTTCGGTTCTTTGATACTGATAATACTATCAACAACATATTTGCTGTAGCCGCGCCATGGCAATGCACCAAGATATTCTTTGTAATGGAGGTCAACTTCGTGGCCGCCTGATAACATTAACTTTTGAGCTACTTCTTCGTTTGTAATGGAAAACTCAAATTCGTTGGATGTCAATGAGCCGGGTGTCTTCGACCGAAATCCGCTTTGGATTAACTTACCTTCGTAAGTTTTAAAAACGTAACCCTTTTGGGTAACATAATTTAATTGTCCGGATTTTACTCCAACAGCAAAAACGAAGTAAAACTTCACATAAATGAAAATGCTTAATGCTACCACCAGTACTGCGATGGTAATCCATAGAAACTTTTTTGATTTTGCTTTCATAATATTTTTGTTTTTGATAGACAGAATGACAGAATTTTCAAAATTAACATATTATCTTTCAGCTACTTGTGCTGAGCGAAGTCGAAGCATCAACTTTCAACTAATCCAAAGCATACCTGTTAAACATCAAATGTCCAATACTAAATGATATTGTAAATGGCGTATCTTTATTGTCGTAAATATTGAAATTGATTCCGATAGGCACAACATTGTTTCTAAAGATAATTCCTGCAGAAGCCATGTAGTTTGTACGTTCGTAGAATTTGCCGAACACACCTTGTTGGTTTTCGCCATGGTTTATTGGAAACACTGGCGTGTAGGAATATGCTTCGAGTGAAATTATAAATTGATATGGTAACTTAATAAAACATTTTAAGCCTGCAACACCGAAATTATTGCTGCGATATTCCGGTAAGAAACGTAACTTGCTGTCTTGAAACGGTTCAAAACCTTTGGCATGAAGTAATGTCGACATATAATTCGACCATAATTTATCATTTGACAATTCTGCTTGCAAATAAAATCCGAGGGAGATATATTTTTTATTTAACACGAACTGTTCGTATACAGCGCTCAATGTGAACCAGCTATGATAACCAATACTTCGTTCGTTTTGAAATGATGTTGTTCCTGGATGAAATGTTTCTTTTCCATAATTAAAATTGGCAGAAATTTTTAGACTCATTCCAAAATCGGGATAAAAATAATTATTGAAAGTATTTCTTTCAAACACGACACCTGTTGCTAATCCGCTAAAATGAGTATTATCAGCAGTGTCATTTTTAGTAAAATAGTTTGTATTATAAAATTTGTCGTTAGTATAAACGAAAGCGGCTTTAATTCCGAAAGTAGAACGTTCTCCTATCGGCACTCCTGCCTGTATAAGAACATGTTGTTCTGTTTGTTGTAGATATGAGGGAGATGCATCGCTATAAAGACTATTTGAAGTTGTAAAATAATTTTTTTGATTTAATGAAGCATCTAATATTCCATAAATCAATATTTTACTTGGATAATCAATCTTTGAATATAATCCTATTGATCTATAAAAAGTTCCAAAATAACCATTTAATCGTGAGTTAATAGAAAACCTGTCTAAGTATCTGTGTAATAAGCCGATATAAGCTTCATTAACGCCGCCCCAGGAAATATGTCCGCCAATCTCTGCTTCGAAATTCATTTCAGTTTCAACATCTAAAATTAAATCGTAAAATCCGGTAGAATCGTTATATACAGCAGTTGGACTTGCCTGGTAAATATTTTCATCGGCTACAAGAATATTGTATTTATCTCGAACTTCATTTACAGAAAGAAAATCACGATTACCTAACATAAGATGATCAATATAAGCTGCTTGCCTTTTGTTTACATTCTTTGCATGAACATCTTTAAAAAATAATGGTTGCTTCTTTTGTTCAAAGGTATTTCTCTTCGTTCTAAGTTCTTCTTTAGTTTGAGTTGTTGTAATGCGCGACTTGATAAGTTCAATATTTTTCATTGTTGCATTATATCCACTATCAATAAACTGATTAGTATAACTAAAATCGAGCAAAGAGACATCTTCAAGTTCAGGTCTAATTAAAATTCCGTTTTCCGGCATATCGAAATTCATGTTTATCATAAAAATATTTTGAACAATACCAATGGCGTCATGCTTGTCGGCTTCTTTATAATTTGATGATACCGTACTTCCAATCAACACGCCCGGATTGAATTGTTCTTCCATAACGCTAACCGGAAAATTGTTATACATTCCACCATCCATCAGCACTTTGCCGTCAATTTCTATCGGACTGAAGAAGAATGGAAACGACATTGATGCTCTAACTGCCAGACCTAAATCGCCTTTGGATATGACATATTCTTTATTTTCATTAATTGATGATGCAACTGAACGAAATGGTATCATCAAATTATCGAAATTATTATTGCAGGCGGTGGAGGCTTCTGCAAAGAACTCTACAAAACCAAAATCCATAGCATGTGGAGGAATAATACTTGTCGGAATAAATTTCGATTGAATGACGGAATCGACCTTAAATTTCATATTCAGCCATTTGGGAGAATGAGGCATTTCTTTAATTAAATATCCTTTTTTGCTTTCTTTCATTGGCATGAAATATGACTCTAATACTCCGCTTGAAAAGATATCCGCTATTTCCTCAACAGTATAACCCGAAGCATATAATGCACCAACTATAGCGCCTGCAGACGTTCCGACAATATAATCAATCGGAATATTATTATCTTCCAAAGCTTTGATAACACCGATGTGAGCTGTTCCGCGAGCACCGCCGCCGCTCAAAACCAGTCCTACCGATTGCCCCTGACAATAAATTGTACTGAGAAACAATAATAATATTCCGAAAAGTTTTTTCATAAAAATTATATCTTACTCAACGCATTGTCTAAATCAGCAATAATATCTTCAGCATTTTCAATGCCCACTGACAAGCGCACTAATCCTTCTGTAATTCCGGCTTCGATTTGTTTTTCTTTGCTCACTTTTGAGTGTGTCATTGATGCAGGATGTTGTATCAAAGTTTCGATTCCGCCAAGTGAAACCGCGAGCAAACAAAGCTGTACATTATCCATCAATATTTTGCCGGCTTTTAATCCGCCTTCTAATTCGAACGCCATCATTGAACCGCTACCTCGCATTTGTTTTTGAGCAAGTTCGTATTGCGGGAATGATTTTAATCCTGGGTATTTTACCCATTTTACTTTTGGATGAGCATCGAGAAATTCGGCAACCTTTTGCGCATTTTCTTGCGCTTTTTCAATTCTCAAAGATAATGTTTTTAAACCTCTTCTCACCATAAAAGCTTGAGTCGGATCCATATTACAACCGATATTTGTCATAACGGTTCTTAAACGTTTGTACATGGCTTCATCTTTAGCAACAAGCATTCCAGCAACAATATCAGCATGGCCGTTGATAGATTTTGTCATTGAATGTAAAACTATGTCGGCGCCGAAATCTATCGGATTTTGCAAATACGGACTGCAGAAAGTATTATCAACACAAACGGCGATTCCTTTTTCCTTAGCAATTTTGCAAAGTGCTTCGAGATCAGTAACGTCCATTGTTGGGTTTGCAGGCGTTTCAGTATAAATCAATTTCGTATTTGGTTTGATATTTTTGATAACATTGTTTATGTCAGACATATCTATATAGGTATATTCTACACCGTATTTGCTGTAGAAATTTTCCATGATGCTACGTGCGGCACCATAAATAGCGTTATGACTGAGAACGTGTGCGCCTTTTTCGAGGAGAGCAAAGTAAACAACGTTTACTGCGCCCATGCCTGATGCTGCGGAGATGCCGCCGTAACCATTTTCAAGTTCTGCCATAGTTCTTTCCAAATCTTCAATAGTTGGATTTCCCAAGCGCGAATATATATAACCTTCACCTTCGCCGGCAAAAAGAGCCGCGCCATGGTCGGCATCATTAAATCTAAAAGTTGATGTTTGATAAATCGGCATTACAGCACTTCCCATGCTTTCGTCATGCAATCCGCCGTGGATTAATTTTGTGTTAAAACCTTGTTTTTTCTTCATTTCAATTATTATATCTTTAAATTATTATATTAAAACTGATAACCAAGACAAACCCATACTTTGGGCCATCCTTTTTCAAGTATCGAATTTGAAACCACTATTTCTAAAGGACCAATATAGCTATCAAAACTATATCCTATTCCAACACCGGCTTTATATTGATAAAGTTCGGGTTCTGTAAGTTTCGATGAGAAAACACCAAAACTTGATTTAAAAAGTAAATGATGGTTATTCATAATATGCCATCTCAAATTTGCATTTATCGCAACGGCTTGATTTACTCTAAGTTCACTGCTTCCGTAGCCGGCAAACTTAATATTATTTAGAAATTCATAAGAATTCATTCCCCCAATAAACATTTGTCGCGATTTGGTAATAGTATCCGCATGATTTAATCCTACATAGATTTCCGGGGAAAAGAAAACTTTTTTGCCGATAGGAACAACGACAGAATAATTTGCAAAAATACCAACATTTATCGGGATTAGAGTTGTATGGTATGGAAAATCGAAAAATACTCGACAATCGAAATAATCGCCTTTGGTAGGATAGCTCACATCATTTAATCTGTCTTTGGTAATATTTGCATAAGCACCGACAATCATTTCGCGCGCGCGCGGTATTTCACCGATAACAATTTCGTGATTCCAAGCAAATCGGTTTTGTATCCCAAATTCAACCAAAAAATGCTCTCTAAAATAGTATTGATAAAATAATGTGTAATCATTCACCGTCAGCTGGCTTTCGGAAATACGCGACCTGTCTTTATTATATCCAAAAAGCTGATAAGTAGATAGATTGATTTTTAAACCTATAGCAGAATACGATTCAAAAGCTCTACTAAACAAACTTGAAGGAGGAATATAAACGTATTGTAATGAAATATTTGGATAACGACTTATTCGAGCTTTTGCAGTAAACTTTGTTGATTTAAAAAACAAGTTACGAACCGCAACCCTCAATCGTAGGCTTGCTTTAAAGTCGGAATCATAGCCTGCTCCGAGCTGCACAAGAATCGGTTTCTTCTCTTCCACTTTGACAGCTAACATATAAGTTGAATCATCAGGAAGTAATTTATAATAAACCTCTTCATAGTTTAAAGTTCCCATTGTTCGTTTAATTCCATCGTTTATCTTGGTAATTGTCATAGGTTTATCCGTTGACAACATCATGTTTTGCGTTAAATACCTCAAGCTTGTATTTTCAATTCCAACAACTCTTGTACTAGAAATAAGTTTTTCGGGAGAAGTAAGTGATGACTCAAAATCGGGATTAATTCTTGCCGATTGGTTGAAGCTTGCCAGATATGCTGCCAAGGAATCAATTTGATTTGAACTTGCAAGCGCAGTTTCTCTACCAATATCAATAATTTGGTCAACATTAGTGAATGCTGATGATGAATAGCTTTCCAAATCCGGTTCGATAAGAATATCGCAATATTCTTTAGATTCGATATTTCTTTTAACATTATTAATCCAAAGTAATTGTGAAGCAACCTCAACCACTGATTGTAGTTTTTCTGTACTGTACGCTTCAAATCCAACATTTATCCCGATAATAATATCTACGCCTTTATCTTTTAATTCTTTAGTAGGAAAGTTATTGTAAAATCCGCCATCAATGAGTAACATATCACCAATTTTAACCGGAGAAAAAACGGTTGGAACAGCTATGGATGCTCTGATTGCTTCGGGGAGATAACCGCTTTCGAGAATTACATCTTTGCCGTGAATAATATCAGCGCCGACACAGAAATAAGGAATTTTTAATTTACTGAAATCATTGATATCTAATACAGGAGCAAAATATTCATTAAGTTGCATCATTAAATTTTGCCCTTTAACTAATCCACCCGGCAGCTCCGGTTTCATTCCACGAGCAAAAGAAAGTCCGAGAATATATTTATCGTGATCCGCCCTACTGTCGTAAGCAATATAATCACGAGGAACTTTGTCATTCATCAGAAATTTCCAGTCGGCATTTTCCATAATATGTTTAATGCTATCCGGAGAATAACCTGAGGCGTAAAGTCCGCCAACCAAGCTTCCCATTGAAGTTCCGCAGATATAATCGATAGGAATTCCTTTATCCGTCAGTACTTGTAACACGCCGATGTGAGCAAAACCTTTAGCACCACCACCAGAAAGAACAACACCAACAGTTGGACGTTCTTTTTCTTGCGCATGTAAATTTATTGTTGACAAACAAAATGTACATACAGTGATTATCAGCACTATGTGAATTCTTCCCGACATGTTAATAACAAAGTACAAATTTATTGAAAACAATTGGAATTTCTGACAAAAAATAGAAGAAATTTTTGAATCGATGTTTAGCAATATGACAGAATCACAGAATTACAGAATCAACATAATTGTTTATTAAGATTCATTAATATAAACGTTTTTTTGATTAACATTTTTTTTGATTTTTATAGAAATGATGTGTTGCTTATTTTATCATTGCAAATATTCATTTTGTTGATAATCATTTGTTTATATCAGCGTTTTGTTTATTTAAAGACTATTTTTATCAATGTATATTTTTATAATTTTCATTATAAAAATATAAACATATATATAACTTTGTATCAGAATTTATTGTTTTAAGAATTAAAGATATTTTCTTTGATACAACAAGAAAGCTATTGACTATTCATTTGGTAAAGATTCTGTAAAGACAGAGCAAAAAAGATAGCAATAATTGATCTGTTGTAAATTAGTAAAATATGTTTCTAACCCTTAAAATGGCAAGACCTGCGAAGCCGAAAGAACAGGATTTATTAATTAAAAACCTCGCAATGTATAGGTAATTGCACAACAATATGAAGAAAGTTAATCTAACAAAAAAAGGATTATCAGAATTAATAACCTTTAATCGTCTGAAAGGAGGCAGACAACAAAAATTATTTTTGCTCATTTGCACATTAATCTTTATGGTTTCATCAGGATTTATTTTTTCTGCTTTTGAAAAAGGAACTGAAGAAGTTAAAAGTAACTCTCAAGAGCAAAACCAAAATATTGAAGAAAAGGATGGAATTTATAGAGCTCCAATTGGTTTTTGCTTCTCATTTGAACCTTATAGAAAAATTGCAGTTAGGCCAAGAGACAATATGCCCTGCGGATGTGAAGCTTGTTTTGGAATTTGTAATTTTACGATAACTAAATTATCATATAGTAGAGATTTTAGTAAATATAATGGCATAGTAGATTTTAGCTTCAGAGATAATACATGCGTATTTCATATACTTGCAAATTATTCACATTCCGAACGAGAATTTGGAATAGATGAGCCAATATTTATTCCGGTAACTGAATTCTCTGACGAAGTGAGTAGAACCCACCGTATTAAAGAAGGCATATATATTACTCCGGGTGTATATAATTATACTTCTAAAAACAGAACCATTGGAGTCACTAATGACATACAACGTCAAAGTTATGGTGAAGTGAGAGTTAACTTCACTATAAAATAATCATATTAATTGGTAACGGCATAAGTATGCATTTACTTATGCCGTTATTTATATAAAAATTAAAGATTATGAAAATGAATAATTTTGAAAAAAAATTAATTGCAATACTTAGTTTAGTAATTCTATTGTTTTGTTCATGTAGCCCAGTTTTGAAATTGTTTTTTAACATTAAAAACCCAAGAGTATATTCATCATATTTTGAGGTAGAACCAAAATTGGTATCTCAAATAAATAAAACCGGTATTACTGAATATGCTATTCTATATTCTGATAATGCAGCGGAAGATTACAACACGCTATACTTTAATGGTAATGGCACTCCTCTGCCAAAGAGTTCTTGTGGTACAATAATGATATCAGAATCGGTTGTTGAAATACCTGATCTCGAAATGTTGTATTCGGATACTTTATTGTTTGATCATATTGTTCATAATTGGGTAACCATGGATAGTTTGCCTTTTACAAAGGATTTGAGCAATTACAATTATA
The DNA here is from genome assembly GCA_030265965.1 of Odoribacter sp. OttesenSCG-928-L07. Lineage (GTDB taxonomy): Bacteria > Bacteroidota > Bacteroidia > Bacteroidales > BM520 > RGIG7150. The sequence continues at coordinate 1,029 of JAJDHA010000034.1, read as the reverse complement.
TTGCAATAACACCAAAAACAACTTTTATGATTGGTGTCGAAAAACGTAAGATAAAAGATATTTCAATCTCTTTTCCTGATTCTTGCAGCGTCTTTTATATTTTTGTAAACACAGATTGTTATGTATGGCAAAATAATGAATATAAAGCCGGGCAAAAATTAAAAATTAAAAAGGAACCTAAAAAAGAGAAAATCTTTTAATAAAATCTCCATACAAACCCATACCCTTTCAATAAGAAACTTCCAACAGAATCTATTGAAAATGATTGCTGCTTTGACGATAAGTTGTTTAACACCAAAACTTTTTCGTTTTCGTAAATTCTATAATATGCTAAAATAGAGTCGTTTTTTACATCAATCCATTCTATACTTCCTCTGCCAAAAACACTACTCACATTACGCATATTTATCATTCTTTTTAATTCAAAGAAGATTTTATTGCTGATTGTAGTTTCATCTTTCAAACTTTTCTCAACATCATTCCAATCAATTTTGCCGCGTACTAAAAATCTTGTGTCATTTTTACCGGTAATTTTAATTTGTTCGTTGTAATATTCGTCATCGTTTGCTTTTGCAAATTCGTCGCCGTAGTAAATTATTGGCGTCCCGGGCAAAGTTAGAATTATTGAATATGCAAGAAGAATTTTATCCGGATGAAATCCCATCAACTCGCTTAGTCGCGCGGAGATTCCTTCGCCATTACGAAAATCCCATTTCGGATTGTGACAAAAATTATCATAAATGTATTTTCTGTCGTTTTCGTTTACATAAACTTCCTCCAAACTTAATTCATCATGACAACGAAGAAACAAAAACCATTGACTTTTTTCAGAAATTTCCGGAGTATTTTTTTTATCAAGAATACTTTGAATTGGATTTTTATTCTGACTTGCTATTGCCTTATAAATCATCGGCATCAATGGGAAATGATAAGCGGCATTGCATTCATCAGCATTACCGAAATACTTTACAACTTCTTGAGGTTTTTGGCAAGCTTCGGCAAGGAAAAGAACATTTGGACGAACGTAAT
>JAJDHA010000033.1 GCA_030265965.1 Odoribacter sp. OttesenSCG-928-L07 | reverse complement strand
TCACACTGTCACACGTCACACGTCACTCGTCACTTACCTCCGGTTTACCCTCACCACAGATTGTATTCCGTCAACTTGTTTTAACTCGTGGATAAGATGTTGTAAGGCATCAGTATCGCTGACGTAAAGTGTTATTTTTCCTTCGAAGATGCCTTCGGAAGCTTTAATGTGTAATGTTCTTATATTGAAATTAAAATTGTTTCCAATAATTGTTGAAATCTCTGCAATTAGACCTTTTCTGTCAATACCTTTCAGTTCAATTCTTGTTAAAAATCCTACCGTTTTATCTTCTTTCCTCCATTTTGCTTTTACGATTCTGTTTCCGAATTGTGCCATGTGTTTTATTGCTTCGGGGCAGTTGGTGCGATGAATGATTATTTCACGACCGGGACTAACTACGGCCATAACATCGTCTCCGGGTATAGGATTACATATTTTACACAATGTATAATCTAAATTTGTTGTTTCGCTATTGAGTAAAAGTGGAGTAGGGTCGATGTCTGCTTGGTCTTTAATTATTTCATCAAGTGATTTTCCTGATGATTTTGCTTTGCCGAAGAAAGGAAGTGACGAATACCATCGACTCTTTTCTGGAGATTTATACAAAGATTTTATGTCATCAAAGTTCAAAGTACCGATTGCAACATCAAAAAACAAATCAGATAATGAATGTCTTTTACTTTTCATTAAAAGTTCGTTAAATGCAACGTCATTAACCTCAATATTTAATTCCTTCAACCATTCAGATACTTTTTTCTTTCCTTCATCAAATTTTTCTTTTTTCATTGTATTAATAGCCATTCTAATCCTTGCTTTTGCCCTTTGTGTAATGACCATTTCAAGCCAAGATTCTTTTGGATATTGTTTTTTTGAATTAAGAATTTCAATCTGATCGCCATTTTTTAATATTTCATTAATTGACGCCAAGCTATTATTAATTTTCGCTCCGATACAATGATTTCCTATATCAGTATGTATTGCATAAGCAAAATCGAGTACACTTGCTCCTTTTGGCAAAGTACGCAGATGTCCTTTCGGTGTAAAAACGAATATTTCATCATTGAAAAGATTCGGTTTAAATTCGTCAATAAACTCAACAGCATCCTCTTCTTCTTCGGATTCAATCTTATGGTTTTCGATAAGATTTTTCATTTGATTTATCCATTGATCAAGGCGAGTATCAACATTATCAGATTTCTCTTTGTATTTCCAATGTGCGGCAAGACCGTTTTCAGCGATTTCATCCATCCTTTTTGAACGAATCTGTACTTCAACCCATTGTCCGGTATTACTCATTACCGTTGCATGCAAAGATTCGTAACCGTTAGCTTTAGGAGTTGAAATCCAGTCGCGCAACCTATCTTGTTTCGGATTATAATAATTTGTTACAATAGAATAAACCTTCCAGCAATCAAATTTTTCGAGTGCCGGAGGAGAGTCAATAACAATTCTAATAGCAAACAAATCATCAATATCATCAAAATCGACTTTTTTATCCGACATTTTTTTCCAAATAGAATATACGCTTTTAAATCTTGCGAAAATTTCAAATTTTAATCCTAATTCCGCAATATCATGTTTTATCGGATAAACAAATTTATTAATAAATCGTAGATAATCTTTTTTCTTTTCTTGTATTTTGTCGTCAATCATTTTATAGACTTCCGGTTCTAAATATTTTAACGACAAATCTTCCAATTCACTTTTAATATTGTAATATCCAAGTCGATGCGCCAAAGAAGCGTAAATATATTCAGTTTCGGAAGCAATTTTTATCTGTTTATCGCGAGGCATAAACTCCAAAGTACGCATGTTATGCAGTCTGTCGGCAAGTTTTATTAGAATAACCCTGATATCATAAGCAAAAGCAAGCAAAATTTTCCTGAAAGTTTCCGATTGAGGCGAAATACTACCATTAATGGAAGAAACCTTGTCAATTTTTGTTAGTCCTTCAATAATCTTTGCAACTGTTTCTCCAAATTCTTTTTTAATATAATCTAATGTGTAATTTTTATTGTCTTCAACAACATCATGTAAAAGAGCGCACACAATTGACGTTTTGCCGAGTCCGAGCTCTTGTGCCGTAATCTCAGCAACTGCAATAGGGTGATAAATAAAAGGTTCTCCGCTTTTTCTTCTGTCTTTACTGTGAGCTTCAACAGCAACATCGAAAGCCTTTCTTATTAAAGCAACATCTTCTTTAGTTTTCTTTTTTGGTTTCCACGCTTTTAAAATTCGCTTATATCCATTCTCAATTTCAATGGCTTCTTTCTCAGGATCAATTTCATACATATTTTCAAGATTATTTAAGACTATTTTGCAAAATTAAAAATAATATTCTTTGTTTTTTTAAATTCTTAGATTAATTTTGTACTCAAATTTATTTCAATGTATCTTTTGAGAAAAATAACACTTCTTTTATTGTTTTTTTGTTTGTCAATGTGTTCGTTTGCAACTCATAACAGAGCCGGAGAAATAACTTTTGTTCATGTTAGCGGTTATACATATGAAGTAACAATTACTACAATTACTTATGCACCGAGTTTAGCAGATAGAAATGAACTTGAAATAAATTGGGGTGATGGGAAAACATCAACAATAAAACGGGTTAATGGTCCTTCAGGAAATAACGTTGCCGGATTATACTGTGAACATCTTGGAGAAGCGATTGAAGGATATACTGATGTTCAGTTAAATAAATATACTGCTACTCACACTTATGCCGGTAGCGGTACTTATGCAATTTCTGTCGAAGATCCTAACAGAAATTACGGAGTTTCAAATATTCCAAATTCTGTAAATGTTCCGTTTTATATTGAAACCTTGCTGACAATTAATCCATTTCTTGGCTCTAATGATTCACCCCAACTTTTGCTGCTCCCTGTTGATAAAGCTTGTGTCGGTACAACATTTATTACAAATCCGGGAGCTTATGATCCTGATGGTGACAGTCTTTCCTATGAATTAATTACATGCAAAGGTTTGAATGGGGCAGATATCCCGGGTTACATTATTCCTGATGCGTCTGATTATTTTATCGTTGATGAAAGAACAGGAGATATAATCTGGGAAAAACCTATAATGCAAGGTGAATATAATGTTGCAATTAAAATAAAAGAATGGAGAAAAGGAATACAAATAGGATATATTATTAGAGATTTTCAAATAATAGTATTAGCTTGTGATAACCAACCTCCGGTGTTCGACGTGCTTAGAGATACTTGCGTTGTAGCGACAGAATCTCTGGAGTTGGAAATTAATGTTGTTGATTACGATTATAATTATATTAATGTTGAAGCTACCGGTGAACCATTTATGGTAGAAAATTCTGACGCTGAATTTGAAATAACTGATTCGGTTGAAGGTAGTACCACAGGCATATTTACTTGGTCTCCGTCGTGTTATGAAGTTCGGAAAAATCCTTATATCTTATATTATAAAGCAACTGATGTTGGAAATATTGTGAATTTAAGTACAATGGGAAGTACGAATATTTACGTTCTCGGTCCGCCTCCACAAAATCTTTCTTCGGCAGCAGAAGCAGGAAATGTATATCTGAGATGGGATAAATATATTTGTAAGAATGCAAAAGGATTATATATATATAGGTCTAAATTGCCTGATAATTACACCCAAGAAACTTGCGATATAGGAATGCCGGATGATTGGGGATATGAACTAATTGCTACTATAAATGATATTAATATAAATAATTATACTGACAAAGGAGATGACGGAAGTCTGTTCCCCGGAATAAATTATTCTTATAGAATATCAGCTTTTTTTAATGATGAAGTCGAAGGAAAACTTTCAGAAAAAACCGAAATTACTTTAAAAAAGGATGTGCCTGTCATTACACATGTTTCTGTTGAAAAAACAGATTTGAATAATGGAGAAATAAAAATTATCCTTTCTCCGCCAACAGAAATTGATACTTATCAATATCCCGGACCATATAAGTATTTTCTTTATAGATATGATGATATAAGTAATAGCTATGTGGAAATAGACTCTGCGGATGATCTCAATGACAGTGTTTTCTTTGACTCAGGAATAAATACTTTGGAAAAACAATATAGATATTATTTCGGATTATATCAAAATTCAGATGATGAGTTAATATATATGGGAAAATCAGCAGAAGCAAGTTCGATTTTTTTGTCAATAACTCCAAAAGATAAAAGACTTGTTTTATCATGGAATTGCTCTGTCCCTTGGATTATTTCTTCATATTCAATTTATAGAAAAGATGTTTTTGATACTTTTGAAAATATTGTTTCAACCGAGAATACTTTTTATGAAGATATCGAACTTGATAATGAAAAGGAATACTGTTATTATATTCAATCTGTAGGGTATTACTCGGTAGATGGATATATTCTCCCGATAATTAATAATTCTCAAATTGATTGTGAAATTCCTGTGGATAATGAACCGCCTTGTGTTCCGCAATTGTTTGTAAACCCGTTGTGTGATGATATGATTAACAAGTTGTTCTGGACAAATCCTGAAACTGTTTGTGGAGATGACGATGTTGCAAAATACTATATCTATTATCAATCGGAAAAAGACAGCGATTTTGTTCTTTTAGATTCAATTTCATATAATTCTCACGATACTTCATATTTTCATAATAATTTCAGCAAATTGGCAGGTTGTTACTATGTGAGAGTTGCAGATTACTCAGGAAATATCAGTGAACCATCTGAAATTGTTTGTATTTACGGTAATGAATGCCCCAATTATGAGTTGCCGAATGCGTTTACTCCAAATGATGACGGATTTAATGATAAGTTTGTTCCTATACGCTATTCAAATATTGAAAGTGTTAGAACCACAATTTATAATCGTCAAGGGAAACTTTTGTTTGAAAGCGATGAAATAGAAATCAATTGGGATGGAAAAGATTGTCACACCAATTTAGATGTATCTGTTGGAGTCTATTTTTATGTTTGTGTTGTACGAAGTTACACGTATGATGGTGTTGTAGAAACAATTTTATCCGGTTATATACATCTGTTTAGGTAATCTTCAAATCTTCAAATCTTCAAATCTTCAAATCGTTTGCATATCACAAAGTTTCTTATACAAACCATTTTGCGAATAAAGTTCTTCATGCGTTCCTTCTTCAACTATTTCACCTTTATCGAGAACAATTATTTTATCACAGTTGGTGATTGTTGACAAACGATGAGCAACAATTATTGATGTTCGTGACTGCATTAGTAACTCCAAAGCTTCTTGTACTGCTTTTTCAGATTCAGTATCGAGAGATGAGGTTGCTTCATCTAAAAGAAGAATCGGCGGATTTTTTAAAAGAGCACGAGCAATACTCAGCCTTTGCCTTTGTCCGCCTGAAAGTTTAGTGCCGCGATCACCGATTATAGTGTCGTAACCCTGAGGTAATTCCATAATAAAATCGTGAGCATTAGCAACTTTTGCAGCTTTAATAATATCGTTAATATTATAATTATCGAAACCGAAAGCAATATTTCCGGCAACTGTATCATTAAATAAAATAGTATCCTGATTAACTAATCCGAAGAAATCTCTTAAATCATTGATTTTTAAATCGGGAATAGGAATATTATCAACGCAAATAACTCCGGAAGTACAATCGTAAAAACGTGACATTAAATTTATAATCGATGATTTTCCCGCGCCGGAAGGACCAACTATGGCTACCTTCTTTCCTTTTTCAATTGTAAATGAGATGTGTTTTAAAATCAATGCTTCTTCATATTTAAAAGAAACATCAATGAATTGAATTTTTTCATCAAAACTTGATTTTGAAATAGCATTATCTTTCTCAACAATAACCTCTTCAGCTTTAAGTATTGAGTCAATTCTGTCTAAAGAAGCAGCGCCTTTCTTAATGTCATAATAAGATTGAGTGACATTTTTTATAGGAGGCAATATTTGAGAAAAAATCACAATATAAACAATCAATTCCGGAGCAGATAAAGAGCCGCCGTTTAGGATAAGTCTTCCTCCGAACCATATAGCCAATGCAACAACGCAAACACCGAGAAATTCACTCAAAGGTGTGGCAAGATGTCTGATTCGGTAAATCTTATTCATAAACTTAGTATATCGTTGATTCTCTTTTTCAAAATTTGTTTGTGCGTGATCTATAGCATTAAATGCTTTTATAATTCGCAGTCCATCAATGCTTTCTTCAATAGTGGAAATTAGATTGCTGAGGTGGGCTTGACCTGAATGCGCTGTTCTTTTAAGTGAACGACTTATTTTCCCTATGATAAATCCGCTGAAAGGCAAAAGGATAAAAGAAAAAAGTGTCATTTTCGGACTAAGTATTATTAGTGTTGCAACATACAGAATCAATGTAATAGGTTCTCGGATAAGCATTACAAGGGAACCAACAACAGACAATTCTACTTCTTGAACATCCGATGTGAGCCGTGTAATAAGATCACCTTTTTTTCTTTCAGAATAAAATGATAAAGGGAGGATTAATATTTTGTTATAAAGCTCGTTACGCATTCTTAACATTACTCCGTTTCTAATTGGAGCGGTAAAAAATGATTCGAGGTAACGAAAAAGATTTTTCAGAAAAAACGATAGTGTAATAAAAAGAATAATATAAAAAAGCGCTTGTTGCGGTCCTACATTATCAATGAATGAATTTGAATAATAATAGAAATTGTCTTTCAATATTTGTGAGTTAAAAATATTATTCCAAGATATTGGTGTTGGAGCAATGAGTTCAACTGTTTTTGTTTTGAAAAGAATTTCAAAGACTGGAATGAAAAAAGCAAAAGAAAATAATGAAAATACTACCGATAAAATTATAAAAAGAAATACTAAAATTATATTCGATTTATAAAATCCTAAATATCGTAAAATTCTCTTAAAATTTGTCATCACTATTAAATATAATTTGCGAAGATATAAAAAAACTACTTTCGATTGTAATTAATATTGATTTTTATTTTAAGAATGGGTATTAATGATGTAATAATGCTTATGATTAAAACGGTAATAAGTACTAAAGAAAAATCTCCAAGACTCATAGCAACAGGGTAGTGGTCGATAATAAATGACCCGCCGCTGCCAAATTTTATTAAATGAAAGTGTTGTTGTATTAAACAAATAATAAAACCTAAAAATAATCCGATTACAGCTCCGCTAAACGACAGAAGCATACTTTCGTAGAAAAATATTTTTTTAATAGTTTTGATATTAGCGCCCATGCTGTGTAATATTGCAATATCTTTTTCTTTATTAATGATAAGCATTGATAAAGAACTTATTATATTGAATGCTGCAATTAAAATTATAAAAGATAATATTAGGTAAACTGCAGTTTTCTCAGAACGCATTACCTTATAAAGAGTTTCCTGCAATTCGTAATGATTTTTTACATCATAATTATCGCCGACAATTGTTGCAATTTGCTTTTGAATACCTTTGTATTCTGATTCGTTATTAAGCAGAACCTCTATTGCTGTAATTTCATCAGAATAATTTAATAATTCTTGCGCTAATGATATAGGTATAAATAAGTATTTGTCGTCGAGTTCTTGTTGAATTGAAAACACAGCGCAAATAGGAACAGTTTTAGTATTAAAAGCATTCATCGGATTTAGCAAGTTCGACGCGCTTCTTTTAGGAATCATAACAGTAATAGGTTGAGGAAAGTTATTTAAAGGTATATTCAAATAATATGCTATTCCATAACCAATAATTGTTTGATTGTTTTTGATCCCGTTTTCATCGCCGAAAACAATATTATCATATAATCTTCCAGAGTCAAAATAGTCATTATTTACACCCTTAATTGTAGCAATAACTTGTTCTTTGTCGCTTTTTAACAAAACATTTTCTTCGATAATTTTATTTACAGCTATTACATTTGGAATATTTTTGATTTTTTCAATATCAATTTCATTTGAAGAAATTGTTTTTCCTTTTTTTGCTGTTATTTTTATGTCCGGATCAAATGATGAATACATTGAAGTAATTAATCCTTCAAGTCCGTTAAACACAGATAATACAACAATTAATGCTGCGGTAGAAATGCAGATTCCAACAACAGAAACCCAAGAAATAATGTTAATGACATTATGACTTTTCTTTGATTTTAAATATCTGAAACCTATGAATAATGGGAAATTCATTATTTGAGAAGTCGATCAATATTTTCAAGATAATCTAAAGAATCGTCGATAAAATAAGATAATTCCGGCACAATTCTAAGTTGTTTTCCTATTTTTAATCCGAGTTGATATCTTATTTCTTTAGAGTGATCTTTAATGATTTTTAATATTATATTTTGGTCTTGACTGCCGAAAATGCTTATATATACTTTTGCAACAGATAAATCTTTAGTAATATTTACTTTAGTTACTGTAATCATCATTCCGGGAAACCATTCCGGCGTTTGTTTTCTTAAAAATTCTCCAAGTTCTTGTAATATTAGCGATTGAACTCGTTGTTGTCTTATTGTTTCCATGGCGCAAAAATACTAAAAAGTATTGAGAACCATTGAAAATAAGCAAAAGAAATTTTAATTTGAAAAACTTTTCCAAAAAAAGTTTGATACTTTGCTAATAAGTTGTAAATTTGCAGCCTCAAAATTTAGTATAAATTTATATAAGAAAATGGCAGCAATTGGAAAAATAAGAAAATACTACGTGCTTTGCATGGTAGTTATCGGAGTAGCTCTTTTAGCTTTTATTATTGGTGATTTTAGTCGATCAGGAACAGACCCCTCTGAAAGAGCTGTAGGTGTTGTTGATGGCGAAAAAATATCATGGTTTGATTTTGCTAAAGAAGTAGATATTAATACAAACTTGAGAGCCGGTAATACTGATCCGCAAGTACTTTCAAGTATGGCTTTCTCTATCAGAGAATCTGTTTGGCAAGATATGGTTAAACAAATTATCTTGAAAAAACAAACTGATGAACTTGGTGTTTCAGTCACAACAAAAGAATTAAACGATCTTATTAGAGGAGCAAGCCCACATGAATATATTGTTTCAAACTTTACTAATCCGGAAACAGGATTATTAGATCACGAACAACTTGATTACTTCTTATTAAACCTGAATAATCCTAATGTTATTCCGGCAGAAGTTAAAAGCAATTATTTGTATATTGAAAATTTAATTAAGAAAGAAACATTAGAATCGAAATATACTAATCTTATTTCTAAAGGTTTTTATGTCCCAACTGCTTTTGCTTTGAAAGATTATAACGAAAAATCTACAAAATACGATGTAGAATTTGTTGCTAAAAGATATAGAGAACTTCCTGATTCACTTTTTAGTGCTTCTAATGCTGAGTTGCAAAATTATTACAATGAACATAAAGAAGAATATAAACTTGATGAAACACGCGAAGTTGAGTTTATCGAATATTTAGTTACACCAACTCAGGAAGATAGAAATAACTTGTGGGATGACGTAAATAAACTTTTTGCTCAATTCGAAACAACAACAGATGTTAAGTCTTTCTTAGCTTTTGAATCAGAAACTCCTTATAATGAAAATTGGATTAAATTGGAAAATCTTACTCCAACAATGGCTTCAAATGTTGAAAAACTTAATGTTGGTGATTTTATTCCACCTTTTGAAGAAAACGGAAAACTTATGTTTGCTAAAATAATGGATTCTCAAGAACGTGCAGATTCATTGAAAGCTTCTCATATTTTATTATCATATCAAGGTTCTGCTAATGCGGCAGAAGATATTACTCGTACAAAAGAAGAAGCAGAAGCAGAAGCAAAAAGATTGTTAGGAATTATTAAATCTTCTCCTAACCAATTCGGAGCTCTTGCAGCAGAATATTCAACAGATGCATCAAATGCTAAAAATAACGGCGAACTTGGTTGGTTTACCGATGGCAAAATGGTTCAACCGTTTAATGAGTTTGTTGTTGAAAGTAAAGTGGGCGCTATTGATATTGTTGAATCGGTGTTCGGATACCATATTATTAAAGTGGAAGATAAAGCAGCAATTTCAACTAAATATAAATTAGCTGAATTTTCACGCTCAATTATTCCAAGCTCTGCAACACATACTGCTGCTTATTTCTTTATGAGCGATTTAGCAGCTAATGTGAAAAATTATGATGAAATGGTTGCTGTTGCAAGAGAAAAAGGACTTAATGTCAGACCAATAAGCTTTACCAAAAACTCAAGTGGTTTGCCGGGAAGAAATAACTCTCGCGATGTTGTGAGATGGACTTTCGATAAAAATACTAAAGCCGGAAATGTTTCGAAAATATTTGAATATGATGGCGATTTATATGTTGCTGCATTAAAATCTATAAACGATAAAGGTTATAGAACACTCAACCAAGTTGAAAATGAAATAAAACCTTTAGTAATTAGAGATAAAAAAGCAGAAGTTCTTTTGAAAGAATTAAATGATGCAAAAGCAACTTCATCAAATATTAATACTATTGCAACTAACTTAGGTGTAAATGTTGAAAAAGCTGATATTAGTGGTAATATTACTAATATTCCTGCATACGGGAATGAACCTTATGTTGCTGGTGCTATGTATGGCGCTCCTGTTGACCAATTATCAGGAGTTGTTAAAGGTGACCAAGCAGTGTTCATTTTTACTAAAAAATTAAAAGAAAGTCCACAAGAAAAAACATCTGATTTTGCAGCTGATCAACGTAGATTAGAAAATCAAACCTCTTCTCGATTAACCAGAAACGCAATCAGTGTTATTGAGAAAAATGTAAAAGTCGAAAATAATACATTGGATTTTTATTAGAAAGTTAATTTAGTTTATATAATTTAATAATCGGCGGAAATGAAGAAATTTGTTTCCGCCTATTTTTTGTGACGAGTGACGGGTGACGAGTGACGGGTGACGAGTGACGAGTGACGAGTGACGGGTGACGAGTGACGGGTGACGAGTGATGCAAAAGTTTCCTCTGTATTCAATTTTTTTGTATTTTTGTAAAATTTTAAAATCTAAATAATGAATTTTTATAAATATCAATGTTGCGGTAACGATTTTATTATTACAGAAGAACATATATCTAATCCGGAAATTATCCAAAGATTATGTGATAGACGTTATGGAATTGGTGCCGACGGATTAATATTTGTTAAATCGGAACATGAAGATGGATTCAGGCTGTTCTTCTATAACAAGGATGGTTCAACTGATACACTCTGTGGAAACGGTAGCCTGTGTTCTGTGGATTATGCAGTGAGATTCCTTAATGTTGAAAAAAATAATTTTATCGCATCAGATGGAAATCACCAATTTGTTAAAAATCACGATGATTCTTACCAAATATCACTTAATAATACTGCAAAACCTTATGAAATATTATTTAATTCTGCCGACAAAAGAGCCGCATTAAATGAAAATATATCAAAAGGATTTTTTGTAAATACCGGTAGTCCGCATTTCGTTATTTTTGTTGAAGATGTGCAAAAAGTGGATGTTAAAACTTTGGGTAGATATTTTAGATATAATATTAATAAATTGGAAGGCGGCTGTAATGTTGATTTTGTCACCATTTTAGATAGCAATACTTTGCAAATAAAAACATTTGAAAGAGGTGTAGAAGGTGAAACTCTTAGTTGTGGAACGGGCTCGGTTGCATCTGCAATAACTTATGCGGAAATGTATAATAAAGACTTAAATCATGTTACTATAAACAACAATGGAGGTCAACATTTAGTTTCCTTTTACAGAGAAAATGATTTTTACGAAGATATTAAATTACAAGCAAAACCAGAGTTTGTTTTTAAAGGAGAGGTAAGTTTAGTATGATTGGAAAACATATATATTTAAGAGCTTTAGAACCATCAGACCTTAATATTCTTTATGAATGGGAAAATAATATTGAACTGTGGAAACATGGCGTAACTGTAACGCCTTATTCTAAAGATACTCTATCGCAATTTATCGACCAATCAATGAATTATGATATTTATGCGTCTAAACAACTTAGATTGATTATCTGTAAAATTGGAACTGATACTCCGGTTGGATGTGTTGATCTCAGTGATTTTGAACCATTACATAGAAGAGCCGCTGTGGGTATTATGATTGTAAAAGAAGAAAGAAATAAAGGTTTGGCAAAAGATGCTCTCGGGGTTGTAATTAATTATGTTTTTAATATATTAAACCTTAGACAATTATATTGTAATATTGAAGATGATAACATAACAAGTATTGAGCTGTTTACTAAATTGAATTTCATTAAATGTGCTGAGAAAAAAGACTGGCTTATGATAGAAAACTCGTGGAAAAACGAATTGACTTTTCAATTAATAAATGATTATGACGAAAAAAGATAAGAAATCAATATTTGGAATTATTTTAATAGTTTTAATAACTTTGATATTATTGGGATATCATGTTGTTAATCAATATTTCTATAGTCCTAATGTTGATCTAAGAGGAAAAACAGAATATTCGCTCTATATCAGCGACTCCACAGATTTTGATGAAATTCTTGCAATATTGATTTCGGATACTGTTCTTGTTAATCCCAAAAAATTTGTAAAACATTCTGAAAGAGAGAACTATATTAATAATATTAAACCCGGAAGATATCTTGTTAAAGATGGGATGACGGATAGAGAACTAATACATATATTAAAACTTGGTGAACAAACTCCTGTGCGAGTTGTATTTAATAGTACTCGTAATATTTATTCGCTTGCTTCGAAAGTGTCAACACAAATAGAAGCAGACTCAGCATCGATTGTTGATACTTACTTTGATCCTGATTTTCTTGCAACAATAAATATGTCTCCCGATAATGCTTACTTAATGATTATTCCGAATACTTATGAGTTTTACTGGAATACTGATGCACAAGCTTTTTGGAAACGTATGAAACGTGAAAGCGATAATTTTTGGAATGAAAAACGGAAACATCTTGCTGATAGTATTAATTTTACTCTCGAAGAAGTTGTAATTCTCGCTTCAATAGTTGAAAGAGAAACTAATGTTAATGATGAAAAGGCAACAATAGCAGGTGTGTATGTTAATAGATTGAATAATAGACAAAAATTGCAAGCCGATCCAACATTAGTATATCTTTTGGAAGATCAAAATATTAGACGAGTGCTTAATAAACATAAAAATATTGACTCACCCTATAATACTTATAAATATGCAGGACTGCCTCCGGGACCAATTTGGATACCTTCAATAAGTTCTATCGATGCAGTACTTAATTATGAAGATCATGATTATATCTTTTTTTGCGCGAGTCATGAATTTTCGGGAAGACATAACTTTGCCAAAACATATTCTCAACATCAAGAAAATGCTCGCAAATTTCAAAAAGCTTTAGATGAGAGAGATATATATAAATAATTGAATAATTGAATAACTGAATAATTGAATAAAAAATTGAAAAAAATAAATTTATATATTAAAAATATCCTTCTTTTTGTATTTCTTTTCTATGTATTAATGGAGGGTAGGACGCAAGAATCAAGTGATTCTGTATTTAATAAATATTCTTATGATAATATAATAAATGATGAAAATCCGTTGTTGGAAATGCTTGGTAAGCCTTTCGCAGAATACTACGGATTGTATATGGCTCTAATGGGCAATCTTTTGCATGATGATTCTCTCTCTCGGGTTGAATTGGTGCGCCTATATGATGAGGCTGCTAAGCTTGATAAATCAGGAGAATGGAAATTGCTCTATGATATGATAGATAATACTGTGCAATTTTATGAAAGTCGTAAGGGTGGATATACTTGGTCTGATGATTATACTGCGGAAAAATATTCTGATAGAATGGTTGAAATTGCAAATGAAGCAGGAAAAAAGGGTTTTATCTTTATCAAGATTTATGCTTTGTACAATGCCGCTGAAGGATACAGAGTGTTTTTGCAGAATTATGAACGAGCTTTCGCCTGTTATCTTGAAGCTACAGCTGAAATGGAATCAATAAGTAGTAAAGAATTTCCTCCTCGCTCGGGCATATATAATCAAATTGCTAATATGTATTTCAGTTTCAGAGAATATAATGAAGCTATCAATTTCTATAATAAAGTAGTTGAAGATCCTGATATTAATGATTATTTCCCCGCACTGAACGGATTGGGCTTATGCTATCGCAATGGCGACAACGATTACGATCGTTCTGATTCATATTTTAAACAATTAATTGAAGAAACAAATCCTGAAGAACGGAATACTTCAGTATGGGTAGGTATTGCCGAAGGAAATATTGGATTCAATTTTTACCTTCGTGGCGATTATGATACTGCTCTTACTTGGCTTAAATCATCAGTAGAAAGAATTGATCGTAAAGAAGACTTTGGATTTGTTTCAAATCGTGCACTAAATGTAGCAGAGATATATCTAATTAAAAACCAACCTGCTGAAGCAAAAAAATATATAGATAAAGCCATAGATTTTTATAAACAGTTGAGACTGACAGAAAAAAGAAGCAATATGTATGAAGTGTTGTTTCAATATTATTCATATATAGGAAATAGAAATCTGGCTGAACTTTACCATGATTCTACTCTCATGGCAAAAGATAGAGAAAATCAAACTTATAGCGGATTAGTACTTCGACATATTGAACAACAACTTAGAACGTCGGATAAAAAGGTTCATGAGCAGGAGCTTAATAATGAAAGAATTAAGAATAATTTGCTGATGCGTACCATAATTTTTGGTTCTATAGCATTGGCAATTATTTTATCTTTATTGTGGGTAGTATTCGTATTGTACTATCGTAAACGAAGCGCTTACAGAGAACTTGTTCGTCAAAACCAAAGTTGGGCAGGTTTGCCGGATGTTCCTGAGGAAATTACTGTTAGTGCTGACGATGAGGTGATAAATATTGAACCTGTAGAAGGTGTAGAATATATTTCCGAACCCACAACAATTGGTCCTGATGATAGCGATAAACTTATCATGGAAAGTATTGAAAAAATAATGTCTGAAAAAGAATTATATAAACGCAATGACTTATCACTTGATATTCTTTCGGCAGAAACCGGAATTAATCGTTATTATATTTCCTTAGCGTTGAATAGATGTTCCGGAAAGAATTTTAATGGCTATGTAAATGAATACAGAATTAAGGAAGCAATTAGAATTATGTCTGAACCTGCAAATAAAAATTTAACTATTGATGCTATTGCGTTTGATGCGGGTTTCAATGATAGACAAAGTTTTCATAGGGTATTCAAGAATAAGACAGGTCTATCTCCCGGCGATTTCCGTAAAAATACATAATAAAACAAATTGTTTTATATTGATGGGCGATTAATCCTTTTTCGTCGCACACCTACGGTGTGCGGTGGCGGGGTTGTCAATTCTCGGGCTACCGTTCGGGATCCCCGATGGGGATATCTTGTGTATATCCGGGGGTTCGCTTCGCTC
>JAJDHA010000032.1 GCA_030265965.1 Odoribacter sp. OttesenSCG-928-L07 | reverse complement strand
ACTAAAAGAAATACAATCGTACCTACAATTAAATCTGGTATACTCGAATCAAGCCAATGAACTAAAAGTCCTGCGGTAATTACGCCCAAATTTATGATTATATCATTTGAAGTAAAAATCATACTCGCTTTCATATGAGCTTCATTTTTACTTCTCGATTTTTGAAGTAAAAAGAGACAAGTTCCATTTGCGATTAAGGCTAAAATGGAAACAATAATCATTGTTGAAAAATTCGGTAATTCTTCAACACCTAAAAATCTTCTCAATACTTCAACAAATCCAATGACAGCAAGTAAAATTTGAAAATATCCTGCAAGTTTAGCAACTCGTTTTTTTCGGATTAACGTTCCGCCAACTGCAAACAAACTGATTCCGTAAACAAACGAATCGGCGAGCATATCCAAACTATCGGCAACCAATCCCATTGATTTCGAGATTATGCCTGTTGTCATTTCTATTCCAAAGAACGCAAAATTGATTGCCAAAACAATCCAAAGCAATTTCCTTTGATTTTTATCTTCCGAAAATTGAGTTTGGTTCGTTTGTTCTGTTTCAAGTTTAGTACTTCCTAAATTCAGTTCAGTTAAGGATTTTTCTATTATTTCAATTTGTCCTTCGTGAAATATTGTAAGTTTTCGGTTTGGAATGTCAAAATCCAACTTCTTAATGCTTGAAATTTCTTCAAGTTTCATTCGGATTAGATTTTCCTCGCAAGGACAATCCATTTTCTTTACTTCAAATATCGTTTTTTCCATTTATTTTTTACTGTTCAACTGTATTCACTTTCATTTTCCGTGACTCTGCCTCAGCATTGCCACTAACGTCCGGCGGCTTGCTGTAGTGCGGGGTTCACAAATGTTTGCGCGGGCGTGAACGCTTGAAAATCCGATAGAATTTTCTGCGGGCATACGCCCCGCATTACAGCAAACCGCTTGTTAGCGGTTCGGCTTATTTACAACGATTTATAATATTCTTTTATCTTATTTGCCATTAATTTTCTGCGTTCTAGCAAAAAATCTTCGTAATTTTCAACGTTCATTGACGAGATATTTTCGGGAATACAATTTACTCTCAAATTCTCCTTCAATAAATCAACGTCCGTTATATTTCCATATTTCAATTCTTTTGTTTCGGTTTGCTCGAAAACTGTTTTGAAATAGTCATTTGGTGCTTTCTCGCCGACTGAAATATTTGTCTGCGTGTCAAGATATGTGTAATTTGCAATTTGATTGTACTTTGACTTTTCCATTATTCCGCTCTTTTGCAAATATCTTTTCGGAAAAATATGGTGTACATCGCCCATTGTTGTTATTAAATCTCGGACTTTCGTTCCGTTCATTAGCAAAGAATTGTCGCTTCCGTGAACTTGAGAAGCCAAAAATACGTTGAAAAATGGACTATTAATCGCCGAAGTTTCCAAATCTTGCACCAATCCGATTTCCCAAAATGTGTCCGATAAATTAGCGTCTTCCATTTCCTTGAAGTACTCCAAAAATCCTTTTTCGGCGATTCTTCTTATATCCATATCCATTACCGTTTCAGGCGAAGTTATGTATCTACTTGTTAAAGTTGAGAAAACATACCATTTTGAAACGTAATGTTTTATTTGGGTTTTGTCAATTTGGTTGTTTTTGTTCAAAATCAGATAAAGCGTGTACGCAAAATCTAAAGTCATTTGAGAATTTATCAATTTGCTTGATATGAACCCTGCGGATTTAATTGCAAGAACAAAGTTTGTAAACGAAAATTCGTTCATGAAATTCAAAACTCCTTCGGTCAATTTCGCAAATGAAGTTTCGGCAATTTCTTCTTTATAATCACGAGTTTCAAAATCGCGACCGCCGAGCAAACTTACCAAATCTTTCATTTTTCCACGACCGAATTTGTGCATAAATGCAACCCGCAGAATATCGCCGTAGCTGGGGTCAAAAATATCATCTTTGTCGTCTTTCAGCCACTTGATTTTCGGTGCAAATTCGGTTTCCATAAAATCTTTGTCTTTCGACATTTCGGAATACCAATCGGGCTGAACTGCTAAATGAGAGAAATAATCAATTGCTTTACGAAGCACGTTTCCGCCATATTTCACATTAGCGGCGATTTTTGACATCGCAAAATCTGATTGATTCAATTTTGCACCTTGACTGTTTATTCGGATAAATATTTCTGTTACTTCGTCAATCGTCAATTCTCTGTCTAATGTAATCACGCCGATTTGACGATTTTTAATTCCAATCAGATTATCCAAAATATCATGTAATCTGTCGGAATCCATTTCTGCGTTCACTTCGCAATAGTTTGAAACGAAACTACCACGTTTAAAATCTGAATTAAATACATCGGCAATGTCTGCAATCCATTTTTTGTCTTTTAAAATCGCATTGTCTTGTACTTTGAAGATTTCTTCGTCATCAACAGCCAATGGATTGAATGAGATTTTAATTCTCTTTTTCTCAAAATCAGAGTTTATCACTTCCATTCCCATTATTGAAGTCATAAGTGCTGTAACACGTTGCTGTCCATCAATCATTATCTTTTTTCCTTCGGATAATGTTCCATCTTTCAACTTCATATTCGGACTTTGCGAAATAATCAAATATCCTGTCGGATAACCTGTATAAAGCGAATCAATTAAATCACGAACTTGTTTCGGTTTCCACACGAAAGGTCTTTGAATTTCTGGAATTGCAATTTCTCCCGATTTTATAAAATTCAATATTTGCTCAATTGCAATATTTGACGCATTGTATTTTTCTGCCATATTATTTTTTGTTAATTTTTCCACTGCGCTGTCGCAAGCTGACCGCTAACGTTTAGGCAGCTTTGCGAAGGGCGGGGTTGCCGAATGTTCGAGCGGGTGTGTCCGCGTGAAAGTCCGAAAGGACTTTCTGCGGGCGACACCCCGCCTTTTGCAAAATTGCTTGTTAGCTGCAGGTTGCTGTGTTAAATGTATTAATCTAAATGCCAATTTGATTTCTTACTAAATTAATTATTATTGTTAATACAGATTCCGCAATCTTATCATAACTTTTGTCCTTGAATGTCTTTTTTATGTCTGAAAATACACTGTTTATATTTTTAAAGTCTTTTTCTATTTCAAACTTACTCTTGTCCTGATTAATAATGGAAATTAAAGGCTTTTGATTTGCTCGCAAAAGTATTTGGTCCATTAAATTTAAAAATTCACTATACTTTATTACCAATTGATTTCTATTTAAAGTATAATCTATTGACGAACCACCTTCTATGATAAATCTTTCAATCAATCTATGCACATGAATGTCGTCTATATATATTCTTACCTTACCATTTTCTTTATCTTCTGTTTCCAACTTTTTTCCTTCTAAAGAATTGAAAATTAGTTTCCAATTATCTTGATTAGATAGGTCTAAATCAAGAAATTTTGCTGAACGTGTCATCTCTAAACTCCTTAACTTAGAAGGTGTGATTTTCAATAGTTTCATTAAATCAAAATTAGTAACATTTTTTGTTGCATCTATATTTAATAATAAATGATGAAACATGTATGCCTCAAAGTCAGATTTCGACATTGTTCCAAATCCAAACTTTTCAAAGCATTCAATCAAAGCAGCACCAAATTTTTTGCTTCCATCTTTACTTAAAATTTCTGATAGTGTTTCCATTTTTAAATTTATATTATATGTGATTTTGAATTAACAGTTCATTGTTTTATTATCATAATGTCTAAGATTTTGATACTGTGTCTTGACTTGCAGCTAACGTCCCAGCGGCTTGGCGAAGGCGGAGCTTCACTGAACTTGATACGAGGCTCTGAACTTCCAAATTAGCACTAACGGTCGGACGAGCCACCGCCCCGCTTGCGCCAAACCGCCCCGTTAGACGCCGTTTTAGTATTTTTCAATTTTTCCATTAATTAATCGTATAAAGAAATTATTTACATCTTCTGTTGGAATTTCAAGTTTTAGAAAAATCTCTTCATAGTCTTTACAGGAAAACAGTTCAATAACTTTCGGTGTTCCATAACTGTTCAATGTATAATCTACAATAAGTGCTCCAACCGTATAGGCTAAACGCCCACCCTCAACTTCTAAATCCCATAGCAAAGAAGTATTTAAAAAGTCAACTGTGTTTTCACTCAAATATTTTTGTAAATTCTTGACATGAAAATCATAGTCAAAACCTGCTTGACCTCCATAATAGGTTGCAATCCCTTCATTCAAAATTTCGTAAATATTCGGATAAGTAGATTTTATTAGAACATGTACAAATTCATGAATATGGTCTTGGCGACATGTCAATATGGTTCTTGGTTCAAGAAAATAACCTGCAAATTTGTTTTCGCTGGTAGCAATAGTGAAATCGAAACCTATAAAAGCGTTGCTTTCACTTAAACTGTTGCCAACTACACAAACAATCTTTTTATCCAACTTTTCAATATTGAAATCTTTCCTGAATTGACTTAAAAATTTTTCAGTTTCTTTGACTTTTTCAATATCAAACTCAAAGCCACAAGGATAATAGAAATCAATGTCTTCAGAAGTGTAATTCTGTAAAGAGTTTTTAGTAACATCAAAATAATTCAAAAATTTAAAACCGTTATCAGTTTCTATGGCGCATACCTTATACAAAAATAGTGTGTTTATTCCCTCTCCCTCAAATGCTTTTGCTTGCAACAAAGTATGAATTTCATATATTGTTTTGGAATATTTCCGAATGCTAAAAGTGGAAAGTTCTCCAAACAACATAAATTTCTCTATTTCGCCGATTAACAAATCTTCTGTTTGAGCATGCCAAAATAAATTTTGTATTAAATCGCCTCTCCTTTGATATTGTAAATTTCTCCGAAAATTCAGATAATCATCATACCTTGCCTCAAGATAATTTTCCCATAAACTTGCGATTATTCTAACTGACGTGTCTTGTGATAAAGTTATTGTAGGACTAAATGTCAATTTCAGTTCTTGTCCTCTGCAACAGATTGAAATGATAATGCAAATTGATACTAAAAAGACTCTTTTCATATTGTGTTCATGTTTTCGTATTACATCTCTTTTCCTTGCTTTTGGTGGTGCGCTGTCCGCAAATGGCGGCTAACGTCCGGCGGCTTGCTGTAGTGCGGGGGGCACAAATGTTTGTGCGGGTGTGAACGCTTGAAAAGTCCGACAGGATTTTCTGCGGGCGTACGTCCCGCATTACAGCAAACCGCTTGTTGGCAGTAGTTTATGTGTGTTCTTTCAAGAAAGTTAAAATTCTGTTGTGAACATCTTTTCGCTTATTTGGCTGTCTCAATTGATCTTTATATTTTGGATTCAAATATACTCGCAGAAACTTTAGATTATCATTGAATGTTGAACTAATTCCTTGAATTAGACCGCTCAATTTTGACAAAGCTACAGGTTGTCCATCGTATTTGATTATTGTTATGTCCTCTCCTAACTTTTTATTATCATCATTAGGAATATCAATCAATATGTTAATCGTATTTTTTTCAAAATCTAAAATACTACCAAGGTCTTTTTCTAATTCTATGCGAATCTCATCCAATTTAGAATATGGAAGTTTACTGAATTTATTGCAGATTTGATTTAGTTCTGCCATGGACTCAGTTTGATTTATCACAAAAATCTCTTTGAATATAACAGGTCTATCTGCATAAATTGTTTTTAACAAATCATGAATAGGTTTTAGATTTTCAGTCCCACTTAATTTAGTATCTAAAAATTTTAAAATATGGTTTTTATCCGCAAAAATAGTTTCCTTAAAAAAATCATCTTCAAACTCATCCAACTCCGATTCTAATTTTATGAATATATGTTTAAATAGGCATGTATATGCACGATTAGGACTATTCAAATATATTCTTTTATATAACCAATACCTTAAGGTAACAACTTGCTCTATATATGTAATTCCCCTGCTTTTAACAGAAAAATAACCATCATGCATACATATATTTGAAACTAAGCCATCGAAATCAATATGAGCTCCCGTTGAAATCCCCAAATGATAAGAATCTCTAGGCAAAAAATCTAATACTCTAACATCTATTGTGGAATTCAAAAGTTTACTAATAATTTTAATATCCTTATTCCATTTTGAATCGGTATTTCCTTTGATAATCTCAATTAATTCATTCGTATCATGTATTTTGAACTCTTTTTTTAATACGTCATTCAAAGAATAATCAATATTTTTATCGTGATTTTTGTAATTTAAAATTTCTTCAATATATTTTCTTACCTCAAACTTTGAAAAAAGAGCAGGGTCTCGTTCTCTAATTTCATTAATTACAAACGAGTATGGATATTTTGAAATACTAGAAAGGAGTGAAGCAACTAATGCTAGCTCAAGTTTTGATTCGTCCAAGAACTCTAAAAAATCTTCATTCCGAAGTAATGTCATCAATACTTTTCTCATGTTTTCATATGTTCCTAGTGAATGTTCATATCTAGTATGAGTTGAACCTGGATTAAAGGTGTTGGAGGAGAGAAGTTGTGGTACCTTTTTTAAACGAGAGTATAATGGGTGACGAATAACTTTTTTAATTCGATCTGTTATCCAAACAGACTTAATCGGGTGCAATTCATAATGCCCGTGAAGAGTGCTATCTGCTTCTGATAATTCTGGAATTCCTGCTGTTTGCCGATAAATGGGCTTTATCCGTTCTATATTCTTCGCAATATCACTTACATTTTCATAGCTTTTTGCAATCAGTTTCTTTAATGATTTAAACCATGTAGAATTTGCGTCATCTTTAAGATATTCTTGAAATGCATTCAATAATTCATCAAATGTTCTTTTTAGGGAATAGATATCCCAAGCTGGTTGAAGTTTGCAAAAATCAGTATATTCTATTTCTTGATTTACAACCGCAAGAACATTTTCTGGCATATATTTCCGAGAACCAAGTACAAATAATTTTCCTTTAGTTATACTCTGTAACAAGGTTTTCCCAACTCCTAAATCTCCAATTATAATCTGAAAATTACCTTTACTTCCTTTTATAAAGATATTCTTAGGTGCTATATCGCAATGATAAAAATGGTTGCTGTGCAGAAATTTCAGACCCGTACAAATTTGTCCAAAAATATTTATTATGTCTTCGCCATTTGCAATATACTCACTCCCTAATGAAGGGTCTTTTACGAACTTGTCTAATGAATCTCCGTCAATATACTCTGTTACAATGAATGGAATGTCTTCTTTTTTCTTTCTTTCAATGCCACCATCTATTATTTTTAGAATATTTTCATGATTAAAACTTGATATGTTTATAATTTCATCATTAAAATTTTGGGAACTAATTCGCCCTGAAGTTTCATGATCTTTTGCTATGTCATCTCTAAAAACAAAATACTTTATAGCACGCTTTACCTTTATCGAATCAACGAATTCTTGTTCTGCTAAATAAACAATTCCAGATCCTCCTTCGCCCAACGGTTTTGCATACTTATTACTGGTGTCATTTTTAGAAATAATTGTGTAATTTCTAAAAGGTTTTTTATTTTCTAAGTTTAATAACCGTTCTCTTTCTGTCCTCTGTTTACTCATGGTTCTGTCTGTATTGTAAATTACTGCCAACGGTTTGGCAGCTTGACGCAGTGCGGGTTGCCTAAACTTTCCTGCGGGAGACGAACTCCCAAGTTTCCACACACTTTCTGCGGGGATACACCCGCATTGCGTTCAAACTGCTTGTTGGCGGTTCGTGCAATGCTTTTGTTTTCAATTGTTTTACGTAATTAATTGTTATACTATTTATTCAATTAAAAATTCATAAATTTCCCTTCCATTCAAGCGTTATCTTTTTATTGAATTTTGCTATATCGCAAAAATACTCATTAACTGCTAACGGGTCTCCCGAAGGACTTTCATTTGCATTTCTAACCATACACATAGTACAAAATTCTTTATCAGTACATTGAACACATTTAGGAAAATCATATTTGCGCAAGTCTCTTAAATATTGCACTTTTTCAGAATTATCCCAAATATCACTAAGAGAGTTTTCTTTCACATTTCCAACAACATAACTCTGCCAACCGGCACATGGATATACATTTCCATTCTCTGTAACACAAATAGAGGAATTACAAACGCTACAAACGAAATCGTCTGACGAAACATTTCGTTTCTTCTCCGCCTCTATTTTCATTTGCTCCAAATAACTTATATCTTTTGTAACTTTGTCTTTTATCAATTCTTTGACCTCGTTAATTGATAAACGACAATTCAAATTTTGTGTCGCATGGTTATATTGTCCAATTATGACGTAATCATCTCCAACATGAATTTTGTGTTTTCCTGCCCATTTTATAACACCATCATTGCAATTTTTGTTTTGTTTCATTATTGGACAGCTAATTTGCAATGGGATATCGTTCTCAACGAGTTTTAAAATTGCATTTTTTGTTTTTTCAAAACTTCCTTTAACTTGAGTTATCTCATCGTGAATATCTGGATTCATGGAATATAATGAAACTTGAACACCTAAAAGCGGATTTTTTTTCATTTCTTTGACGATCCCATTATCAAGTAAAGTTAAATTGCTAAGAACATTTACTGAAAAATCATACTCTCTGCATTTCCTCAAAAAATCACAAAAATTTTTGTGCAACATTGGTTCTCCACCACTCAACGTCAAATGTACTAACCTCATATTTTTACATTGTTCTAAAATATCGTAAAATAAGTTAGGTTCGATATGAGTTATTTTATTGTCATGAGGAATATAACAATGTATGCACCTTTCGTTACATTTACTTGTAATTTCTATGTGTAAATATAATAGTTGAGGTTTGCCCTTAAAATATTCTTCAAAAAAATCTTGAGTGGATTTTTCTGGACGCATTATTGATGGAGAAAAATCATTGCTAATTATTTTTGGTTTTGATTTTTTGTAAGAAAACCCCATGTCTTTTTCCTCGCATTCTTGCCGTGTTTTTCCAGATACAATAAATCCATCTTGTTCAAGTTCGCAATAAAATTCTATGGCATCATTCTTTATTGTTTTAATGTCAATATCTGTGAACTGTTTTTTTATTTTCTTGGTAATAACATCAATAGCTTGCGGTTTTCTATCAAGAACAGAGAAAAAAACAGCGGCACTTTCTGATAAAATTTTGTCGCCGATGTATTTTTCATCATTATTGGTGTGTTTATAGCCAAAATTCCGATTATCCGTTATATATCCGAAAGTGTCATAGTTTCTGAATATAACATTAGATTTTTTCTTAAAAAACATAACGATAAATTTTAGAAATCAAGAGACGATGTTACTCGTCTCTTGATTTAATTGTTTACTTACCTCCTCTTGGCCCTGGTGGGTCACAAGGTCTTCCACTTGGTTTACTATTGGGATTGCAATTTGCCATCTGCGTAGTACTTTGTGCCAAAATTTCTGGTTTTTTGTACGCCATTTGTTATATACCTCCTTTCTAAATCATTATTACTTTTATTACCAAGCATGATGTGAAAAATATAGAATCAAAACGCCATCATGTATTTGTTTTACTTTAATATTAATTTTATTTACAAAAACTTCCAAATATCCTCAATCAGCAAATTGTCAAAGGTTTTGATATGGTCTTTCAAGATGTTTTCAGTTTGCATGTTGGGACGAATATCGCAATAGTAAACTCCGTCAAGCGGGTTGAGTTTCACCGTATATCCTTTGAAATGTCCGGACAGAAATGTTGCATTTATGCCATATTCGTTTTCTTTGCGTGTCTTTTTCCTTTGAACATCATTTAAAAAGATAGCAATATGTGGCGTGGTTTTCTCTGTGAGTTTGTTGTATAAAAATTTGTCAATGAATATTTTATCAATTCTATCTTTGCTTGATGTTTTGATAGAACCGATTACTTTTATATCATCATCCCTTTCAATAATCAAATCGTGCTGATAACTCATGTTAAATTCCGGTTCTCCATCAACAATAACAGGAAGCTGAATAACTCCTGATTTACATTCAATGCCTATTTCTCGAATGATTAAACGAATAAAATGCTCGAACAAATCGCCATTCAATTTACGTGCAGTGTTTGATTGTCCTGCTGGCAAACCATCTAATGCCGAGCCGATAGATTGTTGAATGGTGTAAGTGGCATTGTTCAAAATATCTCGAACTGAGTTGTCTTTCTTGTTGACGGTTTTTATAGTTTTCAGTATCTTCAAAAATTCTTTTGATGACTTTGAAAAATCCTTCGCTCCATACATTAAGTTTGAATTGATGGGGCGTGTAATCTGAAAATTACCTTCTTTCTTGTATTGAAAGAATTGATAATGATTTTCATTTTGCGAAACGATAATAGCTTGTAGATTGTCGGTAATGTACTTCAAATATTCATCGCAAAATTTGATATATGCTTTCAAATCAACAAAATGGAAATCATAGTATTAGGTACAGGTTGCGTCAAATGTAAAACAACCTACGAAACCGTTAAAAAAGTTATCGAAGAAAACGGTTTGGATATAAACCTCACTAAGCAAGAGGACATTATGGAAATCATGAAATACAATGTTATGACGCTTCCTGCTATTGTTGTCGATGGCACGGTAAAAATCAAAGGACATGTGCCAAGCAAAACCGAAATTCGTAAACTTTTAAATGTAGAATAACATGGAGGTTAAAAAAGAATTAAAAATCCTTTTTTGGATTATCGTTATTTTCGTGGCGGTTTTCTTTCTTCCGATTGGAAACTCTGTCTTTATGACTGCCATAGATGCAACCCTGGATTTATCTAAGTGGTATGCTCAAGAACATGTTATATTGTGTCTTTTGCCTGCCTTTTTCATTGCAGGAGTTATTTCGATATTTGTTTCACAGGGAGCGGTATTGAAATATTTCGGCGCAAATGCAAAAAAATGGCTTTCTTATACCGTTGCCAGCGTTTCGGGGGCGATTTTAGCGGTATGTTCATGTACAATTCTGCCTTTGTTTTCGAGTATTTACAAACGGGGAGCAGGTTTGGGACCTGCCATTGCGTTTCTGTATTCGGGTCCCGCCATCAGCATTTTGTCGATTATCCTAACGGCGCGGATTTTAGGCTTTGAAATGGGTGTTGCTCGAACAATCGGAGCAATTGCTTTTTCTATAATTATCGGTTTGATAATGGCATTCATCTATCGGAAAGAAGAAAAAGTGAAAAAAGAGGAGCAGATGAATTTTCCTCCTGTTCCCGAAAAACGCCCGATGTGGAAAACATCTTTTCATTTCTTTACTTTGGTCTTGATTTTGGTTTTTGCCAATTGGGGAGCTCCCGCTGCAGGCGACACAAGCAGTTTATGGTATTATATTTTTGCTTACAAATGGGTTATCACAGGCGGTTTGGCTTTATTGCTTTGTTATTCGCTGATTGCTATTCTCAAAATAAAATGGTTTTGGGTTGCCGGCGGCGGCGCTGCAACGATTTTAGCTGCTGTTTTAGCGAATACTTTTGTCAATAATCCGGTTTTTGTTCCTTTAATTCCAATGATCGTTGCCATTGCTTCATTGAGCGTGATGACGATTTTGGATAAAACAGACGAAGATAATAAAGCGTGGACTTTGTCGGCTTGGGGATTTGCCAAACAGATAATGCCTTTGTTGGCGGTGGGCGTCATCACTGCCGGGTTCTTATTAGGCTCTACACATGGTGACACTTCCATTCCGGGCGTTATTCCCAACGAATGGATAAGTTGGGCGGTGGGTGGAAATTCTATCTGGTCTAACATGTTTGCAAGTGTTGTGGGAGCATTTATGTATTTTGCAACCTTAACCGAAGTGCCGATTATTCAAGGACTGTTGGCTTCGGGAATGGGAAAAGGACCCGCTTTAGCTTTATTATTGGCAGGACCCTCTTTGTCATTACCCAATATGTTGGTAATAAAAAGCGTAATGGGAACACAAAAAACAATCGTTTTTGTAGTTCTTGTCATTATTATGGCGACTATTTCGGGCATGGTTTACGGAACGTTTTTCTAAATCTCAAATAATACAAAGATGAAAAAATTATCAATATTCATGTTTTTTGTTTTATCTTTCGGGATAGTGAATGCACAACAATTCCCCGAAGTAAACCTAAAAGACTTAAACGGAAAGAGTATCAGCAGTTCAACCATCAAAGCAGACGGAAAACCTATGATTATCTGTTTTTGGAAATCCTGTTGTCCTGTTAATGAAAAAATGTTGGACGCTTTATCCGAAGTTTACGAAGATTGGCAAGATGAATTTGGCGTAAAAATCTACGCCGTTTCTGTTGATGACAGTCGTACTTCCGCCAAAGTAAAACCAACCGTAAACGGAAAAGGTTGGGAATTGGAATTTTTGCAAGACGTCAATTCAGATTTTAAAAGAGCATTGAGTGTGCCGAACATTCCTTATATACTCATTTACGATTCTAAAGGCGAACTTATAACGCAAAGGACAGGCTTTCAGAGCGGTTATGAATTGGATATATATAAAATTTTAAAAGAAAAAAAGAAATGAACACGTTAAAATCAAAAATATTTGTAGCAAGTTTTGGGATAATTATATCCTTGATAATATTTTCCTGCAATAAGGAATATATCGAAGAACCGGAAGACACATCAGAATCAATTGAATTTATTTCATTGGAAGCGTCAACCTATCGGGCAAAGGTGTGGGATACCATTTGGATAAAGGCAACCGTAATCGGAGACAGCCTCGAATATAAATGGCAGAAAAACAGCGGCTCAATGGTAAAAACAGACAATCCCAATGAAGTAATTTATTGGGGTTGTTATTCATGTATCGGCAAAAATACAATAACCTGCACAGCATCTAACAGTACAGGCGAAAAAAGTAAAAGCGTTGAAGTAGAAGTTTACCGATGAGAAATATTTTTCTGAAAATATTGTTATGCACCGCAATAATCTCGTTGTCTTTTAATCATTCATTCGGACAGTGTTGTGGCGCAGGGAATCCGATTTCGGTTTCGGGATTGGATAATACTACGGATAAAAACAATCTGAAAATCGGATTGAATTACCGATATAATTACTCAAACAGATATTTTGAAAATACCAAGAAAACCGATATAGATTTTCCGGCGGTATTGGATAATTCCAATTATAACTATTTGAGTTTAAATGTTGGATATGGCATTACGGAACGTTTATCGGTAAAAGCCGACTTAGGGTTTTACATCAACAAAACCGAAAATTTTAAACATGAAGGTTTTGACAATCTTACTGCACATGGATTGGGCGATTTGGATATAAATATAAGCTATAAAGCTTATCTGAATAAGAAAAAAGGAATTGAATTAGCTCCTTTTGTAAGTGTCAAATTTCCAATTGGTAAATTTGACCAGGAAGTTGACGACATAAAACTGCCCATTACAATGCAACCATCATCAGGAAGTTTCAGATATACGGGCGGTATCTTTTTTTACGCCAATCTGCCAAATGATTTTTTTCTCACCTCTTTCAATTTCTTTGAATACGCTCAAAGAATTAAATCCAAAAACTTTGATTACAAATTTGGAAATACACTATATCTGTCTGTAGATGCTAACTATAAAGCGTTTAGGTTTCTAACTGTTGGTTTGCAAGCCGGATACGAGTACAAAGGGCGTTCCCAAAGAGAAAACAATCAGGAACTATACGGAACAGGCTATCACGTAATATCTTTAACACCTCATCTTACTTTTAAAATTAAGCAGACATATATTGCCTGTTCCGGAGAAATTCCCGTTTTTCATAAAGTTGAGGAAATACAATTGGTCAATACGTTTGCTTTGCGGTTAAGTGTTATTCAAAATATTCAATTTAAAAACAAGAAAGACAGGCAAAAGCAAAAAGAAAATGATGCTTGTTGCCCAAATCCAATAAATTAAACAATAATATGTATGACTAAAAAAGAAAACACAGGAAAATCAAAAACCATAGGTTCAACCCTTATCGGAATATTCTCATCAATATTAGCTTTACTTGGCGTAGTTAGTTGTTGCGGATTGCCGATTTTAGCGGGAATACTCGCATCTTTAGGAATTGGAGCATCTCAACTAAGTTTCTTTGCCCAATACAGGTGGTTATTTATCGGCTTAGCAATCGTGGCTTTGCTTTTCGGATTCTATCAAATCTATTTTAGAAAAAAGAAAAATTGCTGTACCGAAACCGTAGAAGAAAATAGTTGTTGTTCTACAGTCTCTCCCAAAAAGAAATCAAAATCAATCTTATTTCAAAAGATATTCCTTTGGGTAGGCGCTGTGGCGATAATCATAATTCTGCTTATTGGGTTTAAAGAAGGAAGTTCTTCCGAAATACCAGCCGCAGACAATTGTTGTTCAACGGAAGAATCTACCCAAACAAGCGGTAGTTGTTGTACTGAATAAACGCATAACAAAATATCACAAAACAGAATCGGTTATGACAAATATTTTAATGATATAATTTATAAATTCGAAAAAGATGAAAATACTAATCATTTGTACAGGCAACAGTTGCCGCAGTCAAATAGCACACGGCTTTCTGCAATCATTCGACAAATCACTCGAAGTCCATTCAGCCGGAACAGAACCGGCTATCGAAGTAAACCCAATAGCCGTTGAAGTCATGGCAGAAGCAGGGATTGACATTAGCGCCCACAAACCGCATAATATCACGGAATACACGAACCAAACATGGGACTATGTAATAACCGTCTGCAACGAAGCAAACGAAACGTGTCCCGTATTTATAGGCGAAGTAAAACATCGCATACATTTAGCATTTTCCGACCCATCAAAAGCAGAAGGAACACCGGAATATATCAAAGACCAATTCTACCGCACAAGATTTGAAATCAAAAATAAAATCTCCGAATTTTACATTACACAAATACTAAAAAAAGAAATGCCAAAATGCGCCTGTTCAGGAGAATGGGAATAAAAATAAACAATTTTAAAAATGAATAACATGGACAATACATTCGAAAAAGGAGCCATACTCAACATGGCACAAATGATAGAATACGCCGCCGGCGGAGTTATCAGCAAACAAATACTAAAAAATGAAGCCGGAAATATCACGCTTTTCTCATTCGACAAAGCGCAAGGACTAAGCGAACACACCGCTCCATTCGATGCAATGGTCGAAATACTCGAAGGAGAAGCCGAAATCTCAATTGCAGGAAAACCGATGATACTCACAGCCGGACAATCAATCATTATGCCCGCAAATATTCCCCATGCTCTATACGCAACAAAACAATTTAAAATGTTGCTGACGATGATAAAGGGGTAAAATACCAAAAAGTATATGTGGAGAAATAGTAAAATATCAAATAATAGATGAGCAAAAAAGCATTTAAAAAGCAGAGTTTCAAACAAAATAAATGGTATTTTTGCAAAGTGGTATATGAGAGCATGATAAAACGGCACACAACAAGCAGTTTGAACGCAATGCGGGTGTAACCCCGCAGAAAGTGAGTGGGAATTTTGGAGTTCATCTCCCGCAGGAAAGTTCAGGTAACCCGCACTGCGTCAAGCTGCAAACCGTTAGTGGCAAGGCTGGCGAAAAAACAGCAAATTGAAAAATCAATATATATATGTCAGAATTATTAAAACTATTAATTAGTAAAGACTTTGTTTCAAATGCAAAAGATATTATAGCATTGATGAGACGTAGCAAAGATTGGAAGAAAGACATAGTAAAATACAATGGCCTTTTTTACCACCAAGACAAAATAGAAAGTTCTGTTTTGATTGAAGAAAGTGTAAAAATAGCAGGATCAAAGGGATGGTCTGATGAAGAACAACGAGAAGCTAAATTTATCTTAACAGAACTATTTGATAATTCATTTTCGCACGGACTCCCAAGCAAGGAACATAGTTTTATTAATGCAGATATTGTTATTTCTTCCACTTTTCTAAAATTAACTCTTTCTGATTTTGGAGTAACCTTTGATTTAATAGAAGAATTAAGAAATCAAGAAGCATTTAATCCAGATAGCGACAAGCATAAAGGCTTGAGTTTTATTACAAAAATAACTCCAGAAATTTATCAAGAAAAATACGCGAATAAAAATACAATAATTGTAATTAAAAGACAGGGACTTAAACCTCTTAGAATTAGGAAACAAAATGATATTTTAGTTTTTGAAGTAAGTAATTCAACTTATGTCAATGATAATAATTTAGGTGTATTTGTTGATAAAATAAACGCACTTACAAGTGACTCAAAAATCATTATAGATTTTGGTTCAACAAGAAATATGATGATAACAAAAATGTATCGAGAAATTCGGCATACTTTGCAGAAAGTGGAGCAAACAGCGAATATTAAAATTGCTGTATGTGGACTAGAAGAAGTACCTATTGCGATAAGAGATTATTTTAGTAGTAGATTTCCAACTTTTGAGACATTTG
>JAJDHA010000031.1 GCA_030265965.1 Odoribacter sp. OttesenSCG-928-L07 | reverse complement strand
GTCACAATAAATTCTTCATCGCCTCATCAATCTGACTATTTTCAAAACTATCAAGGTAAATTTGAGTTATCTTCTCTGATGAATGCCCCAATGATTCACTTATTATTGACGTGCTTACTCCAGAACGTTTTAAAACAGTAGCAAATGAATGCCTTGCAACATAAGTAGTAAGCTTGATTGGCAATTCTAATTCTTCTCCGATGTCTTTCAAATGCTTATTCACTTTGGTAATCACTTTATGAACTCTGTTCTGTTGCGATTGCTCGGTTTTATGCTTTTCGGATAAAATTGGAAAGATGTATTTGTTTTTACTGTCCAAATATTTATTAATTATTGCAAGGGCATTAGTCTGTAAGGGCAAACGGATTAGCTTACCTGTTTTCTTACGAGTATAAACAAGCCTTTCATCAATAATATTGGCAATTGTCATATAAGCCATATCAACAAAATTGATTCCGCCCATGAAGTAAATATCTAAGTGACCATTGAACTTGATTAGCGAATTATATACTTCTAAATGTGAAAGTGCGTAACCTGTTCGTTTCTGTTTTTTAAGTAAATTGATTTGGGAAAGGAATAAGTCTCCAACTGTACGACCTTTTACTTTTTTATCAACTGACTCAATGAGTGTTGTAGCAGTAAAGGGTTTGTTGTCTGTTTTTAATTCGATGATTTGGTCGGCGTATTGCTTACTTTTTTCAGCAATTATCTTTTCAATCTCCACTTTATTGGGACAATGTCGGCGTGGTTTGTTCTTTTCAAAGTCCCAAAATTGCGGTAAAACGGAGATGCCTAAACTCAAATATTTCTTCTTTCCGTCTTTCGTGACCCTAATCATTAGTGGATGTTCGCCATTTGCGAGAGTTTTCGACTTGTAACACAGGATGTTAATAGTTGCTAACATGGTGGTTTCTGGTTTAACTCTCGGTTTAACTTTATAGCTATTTCCCCCCACAAAACCACCAAAAACCCCACAAAAAAAAGAGAGTCACATTTCTGTAACTCTCTTTCTTTCAGTGGCATCGGTTGGAATTGAACCAACGACACAAGGATTTTCAGTCCTCTGCTCTACCAACTGAGCTACGACGCCATCCCCTAATTTTTGAGACTGCAAAGATAATACTTTTTTTGAAATACAAAGTTTTTGGAGAATATTTTTTTAAAAAACATACTTCATGTTAATTGTTAAATTTTTCTTCGCATATATTATCCCTTTGTATATGTTTAATAATGTGATATGCTATTATACAGTCACTTTTTCAAAATATCTCCAATAAATCGGTAATCTTTTCTATAGAAATGAATTTTGGATGAATAATATCCTCATGATGCTGTTCGTGCTCCCAAGTTACAGGAAATGGAATATGTATTGCGTAAGAATCTAATTCCAAAACAGGAAGGATGTCAGATTTTAACGAGTTTCCAACCATCGCAAAATTTTCATTTTTGCAGTTGATTTTTCTGAGCAAATCTCTGTAATCATCACAAGTTTTGTAACTTACAATTTCAATGTGATCAAAATAATCCTTTAATCCCGACTGGTTGATCTTTCTTGTTTGATCAATTAAATCACCTTTTGTAATTAATACTAATCTGTAATTCTCTTGTAGTTTTTTTAGAACAACTTCAACACCATTGATTTTTTCGTTCGTTTTAGTTAATAAATCCCTACCTAATTTCAAAGTTTTATTCAATAATTCGGTTTGAATTTCAGAATCGTATAATTGACATACAACTTCTACAGCTGAAATAATAAAATTTTTCACGCCATATCCATTATAAGGTAAATTTTTTATTTCAATATCAAATAGTAGCTTTGCAGTTTCATCACGAGAAAAATTCGGTTCAAAAAGTTTGCAAAAGTTTTCCTCAGCTTCACGAAAATACGGTTCATTAATCCATAGAGTATCATCAGCATCAAAAGCGATAGTTGTTATTTTTTTCATGGTGCAAAGATAGTAAATAGTTGAAAGTTGAAAATTGAAAGTTGAGAGTTGAAAATTTAATCATTATGTCTATCTTCCAAAGAAATTTTGTAGTTTTGCAAAAACAAAATTCTATGCTGATAATAGGTATTGCAGGTGGTTCGGGTTCGGGAAAAACTACCGTCGTTAAGGAAATAGTAAAACAGTTGCCGAAAGATTCTGTTGTTGTAATTCCTCTCGATTCATATTATAAAGATAATGGTCATCTTTCTGATGAAGAAAAAAAGAAAATTAATTTCGACCATCCTTCTTCTTTTGAATTCAAATTGCTTAATAAGCATTTAGATGATTTAATTGCTGGGAAATCTATTGAAATGCCTGTATATTCGTATGTTACCTGTGCACGCGCTAAAGAAACGATTACTGTTCAACCCAAAAAAGTAATTATTGTTGAAGGAATCATGGCTTTATCAAACCCGGCTTTGAGGAAAAAACTTGATATCAAAGTTTTTGTAGATGCTGATAGCGACGATAGATTAATTAGAATTATCGGAAGAGATGTTATTGAAAGAGGAAGAAATTACGGAGAAGTCCTTAGTCATTATTCTCTTTGGGTTAAAGTTATGCACGAAACTTTTATCGAGCCTACAAAAAAATACGCCGATATCATCATCCCGCAAGGCGGACAAAACAAGGTTGGAATTGATATTCTGCTATCAAAGATAAAGTTGATGATAAGTTAAATCAAAAACTTAAAGGTATTTTTTTCTTGGAATTTCTTTTTAATACGATAACGAACTGTTCGCACGCTGGCAGGTTCTACGTTGAATATCAAACTAATATCCTTTACTTCCATGTCGGCAGCAAAACAGATGATATATTTCATATCCATGTTGCTGATTTTTTCGTCGGCAGTTAGGAAACCTTGTTCAAGCATGTCTATATCCAGTTTTGAAAGATTTTCGATGTATTCTTTTTTGTGATAGTTGTCGATTAATGATTTAGAAACTATTTCTTTGATTTTATTTGCCATTGACTGAGTCGGCTTTTGTTCCAGTTGTTGCTTTATTGACTGCAACTGCGCGGCATATTCTTCTGCTTTCTTCTGACTTTCTCCAGCCAATTCACTCAGTTTGTCGTACTCTTGTTGTAGAAGTTGTTTCTCATCTTCGGTTTTTTCCAGTTCGGTCTGTTGCAACTCGCTCAACAAGGCAGTTTCGTAGATTGATTGTTCCAAGTTTTTTTTCCGCAAACGATTATTTATTACGATGAAAATAACGGCAATAATTAGTAGAATTAATAAGGCGGCAACCAAAATAATCACTCGCCTTGCTGTTTGATTTTTTAATTCTAAATATGCGATTTTGGCTTCTTTTTTCTCCGTTTCATACTTAACCGACATATCGTTGATGGCTTGAATCTTGTCGTTGTCATAGCGTTTCTCTGCATTATCTTGAAGTAACTTTTGATATTTTAGCGCTTCAGCCGGGTTGTTCATTTTTTCGTATAAATCAACAAAAAGCTGATACACATTGTTAAATTCAGACAAGTTGTCGTTTCTGTCTTTTAATTCTTCTAATAAAGATAATGTATAGAGCAAATCTTTTTCTGTATGTTCATACTTTTCCTGTTCAAAATTAAGATTGGCGGATAAAATATAAACGAGAATTTCAAGCTTCATTTTTTGAATCGGGATTTCTGGAGCATGTTCAAGCGCTTTGTTTAAGTAATAGCGCGTAGAATCAAAATCTTCCGGATAAGTGCGTTTATGAGTAACCGCAAGGTTATAATAATCTCCTGAAATATGATTAATACCTATAATTTCGTCAGGGTAATTTTCACGAAGAAAAAGCAATTTTTTAGCAAAAATATGCGCAGAATCTCTATATAATTTGTTGTCAGGGTCTTTCTTCCGTATAATATCAATACGGAGTTTTTTTAACATATAAATTATGTATTGTCGCCTCCCCATCTGATTTCCTTCCGGATAATTTTCAATTTGTTTGATAATTCTATTTAATCCTTCGTCATCATAGATTTCGCTAAAAGTCATTGCAATATTGATTAAATTAAGAATTACGGCATCGTGTTTCCCTAACTCTTCATAAATAGATGTCGATTTGTACATATATTCATGCCCAATTTTGATGTCTCCGCTTTGTATTAAATATTGTCCATGAGCATGGTAGATATAGGCGCGTAAATCATCATCTTCAGCTTTTTCAACATATTTGAGTGATTGAGCGCGTTCTTCACCTTGTTTTTCAAACATGGCATTATCTCTGTAGATGCAGGCAATAGTATGATGAAAAATGGTTTTGTAGAAATTTTGCGTTGATGATTCTTTTATCTCTTTATCAATAAAAGGGAATACGACTTCATAAAAAAGTGGAATATCGCGTTCGTGGTCATAATATCCGCCTTTAGTGCTATATTTATTAAGATTGTCGAGCCGTTCCTCAGGCGTTAGACTTGTATCTGATAATAGTCCTTTTATATCAATGTTTCGCAAATCATCCTGAGAATAAATTGCTAAAGAAACAAACAATAATGTGCAAATTAGTAAAAATTTTTTCATGTTTTTTGATTTTAGAAGAATGCACAAATATAGTGAAAAAAAGTAAAATAAAGATTGTGATAACACAGATTGCTTATGGTATGGGAATTTGGTGCTACACATTTGAAACAACCAACTTAAATCATAGCACATCAAAATAATATTTAGCCAATTTGAGAGGTAATTTTTATACCGTAATTATATGCCTATTTCTTTTTTTGTTCAATAAATTCCAATCTCATATAAGGAAGTTCTTCCTCAACATTATCACTTGTGTATTTCACTTTAAGTGTGAATTTATTCATTTCGAGAATATCACATTGATAGAATAAACCATTACCATCCCATTTTCCATAAGGAGTCATACCTGTTTCCAATATTTCAAACAAATAAAGGATGTCATCTTTGGATATTTCTTTTTCTTTATTATCATAATAACGCACTCTAACAGTTGTATCTGTAGTTTCGAGAATAAGTGCAAAGAACATTTGCCCATCATTGCGCAAACGAGCCCAAACGCAGTGACCGGGCGTATAACGTTGTTCGATAGCCGGAACTGGACTTGGCATACTGTCGGGAAAAGTTCCGACGATAGAATCTAAACGCTTTTTTTCTTCTGAAAAAGTGTTTACGGATTCTAATAATTGCTCTGCATCTTCACTTTTGTTGAGATTTGGAATCAAATTGTAGTTGCGTATTAGTCCGGTAATTGTAGCATAAAGCATAATGGCAACGGATGTAAAAATAAATAGCATGACTGCAAACATTAAAAGCACGAGCTTAAAAAACACAGCAGCATTTGAGTCGCTATCTGTTGTTTTCGAGCCATCGCTCCAAGTGGTTACAGTTTCTGTTACCGGCAGAACCGCCGCTAATCCCACCATACTTCCTGCGAGCCAGAACAAAATCTTCCGTATCCACTCAAGTATTTTACTTTCTGTTCGGTATTTGGAAATCATATAACCATAGGGGCGTTCCGCAATTACGTATAACGGAATAAGAAGAATAGAGAGAATTGTCCATACCAACATTTTTCTATGAGAGCCCTTTGCTTGTTTTAAGAACTTTCTATAGTAATTTTCAGCCATCTTTTGAAGCTCTTTATCATTCGCACCTTTATACTTAACAATCTTAGCTTCTCTTATTTCAATGTTTTTTTCATATTTATTAATATCAGTGATATAGAGTTTTCGTTTAGACTTATCGGTAATTGTATCTAAACTTGATTTAAGATTGTTAAGTGTTTTTGTATCATTTACAATATTAATAGAATCTGAATGAATCTGAGTTCTTTTATATTTGTTAATAGTGGCTTCATCACCTTTTTTTACTAATTCGAGTCCCGCCTTATACTGGTCGACATTCTTTTTTTCACTGCCGGTGGAAATCCATAGAATACATATTAGAAGTATTACGCCGGCAATTAATCCCCAATTATAATTCCACTGACGAACTTTTGACCACTCGATAATTTCACTCATCTCATTAAGCGCATTCATCAGGTTTTCATCAGAAGTATCGGTAACTGTTGAATACGCTTTATAAAGAAGATTGTTCATTAACTCAGTCTCTTCCAAAGTTGTTGGATAGTAGTCGTGAGCTTTAATTTTATGAGCTTTCCCTTTTGAAACTTTCCTTCTTACCTTTTGTGGTACTTGCAACATTTGTAAGAAATATTCAGTTGCAATAACATTTGAGGTGTCGGATAAATCAAATTCATCTTGCGAAAATGAGGTATAACCCATTTTCTTCGCTTTTTTTCCTGTTGGAACTTTATCTTGTTTTGCCATAGTTGTTTTTTTTTGTGACGAGTGACAAGTGACAAGTGACGAGTGACGAGTGACGAGTAACGCGTGACGAGTGACGTGTGATGGGTGCATTACACAGACACCCCTGTCACCTGTCACACGTCACGCGTCACTTGTCACGCGTCACACGTTACACGTCACTTCGTAACAATCATCATACTTGTTGGTACATAATTCTTCGCACTGAAACAGCAAAAATTGTTGAGACTATAATATGAATATGAACCGACTGAATATTTAGCCATACCGCCAATCCAATAAATATTTCCGTCAACATTAACAGTTTTTGGAGAGCCTCTGAAAGGGCTATCATTGTTGTCATTATCCAAAATGATGTCGAAAATTGTTGTCAACATCTCTACATTTCCTTGTGCTGAAAGTTTATACGGATTTTCGTCCTTCATATAATAAATTGAGCCATCGTATGCACCTAAAATGTTGCCAATACCTTCTTGAATTTCGGTGAAACCTGTGTTCGAATGTTTGTAAAGTTTATTATCAGATTTTACCCAAGCATTTCCTATGTCGTCTATTATTACATCGGGAGAAGTAAAGTCGAGAGAAACTGTTGATTGAAAATTAAATAAGTCTTCACTAAATTTAAATTCATGGCGCTCTTGATGACATAAAACATAAAGCGAAGTTCCAACAACATAACTTCCAACAACAACTCCGGAAGGAATAGAAAGATTTTGCATAAATGACCATGAATCAGTGTTGATATCATATTTATACAAGGAATAATTTTCCACGACTGAGTATGCAGTTCCGTTAAAAACAAATGCTTTGCCGTTTACGAAGGGAAGATTATTTAATTTTGTATGATTGTTTGTTGCCGGATCGTAACAGTGGAAATCGTATGCAGGAAAGCTATAAGGCATTCCAATACTTGTACCACGTTCAGAATATCCGCCGCCGTAATATAGTTTTCCATTCAAAGCAAAATACGTTTCGCAAGAACCTTCATTTGTTGCGCCGCCAATTTCTCTAAAAGTTTGAGATTGATCGACAATTATTGTATTGACAGTTTCTGTATTTCCAATTTTCAACGTTCCTTCTCCCCTTCCGGTTGACAAAAAATGTCTGTTGAAGTTTTTCCAATCGATTTCCATATTAGGATACACATAATCTGCAATACCTCCATGAATTCCGCCTAAACTTATTAGTAAATCTGAGTTTTCCCCATCAACTTCATTCCCGCCATTTCCAGTCCAATACTTGTACCAGATTTTTCCATCTTCAATTTTGACATCGGTGAAATGTGCTGGAATTTCTTCTAAAGGATTTCCGGCTTGTGTAATTGTAATAGTTTGATTTAAACTACTTTTAGTAGTAGCTTTGACCGTGATTGTAGCCGTTCTTTCTTCATCGCTGCGATTGTATGCTGCATTGACTTCTACTTTTTGACTACCTGTTCCTGACATTTGAGTCAGTTGACACCAATCTTGGTCGCTTTCGGCTGTCCATGCGCCACTTACATCAATGCTGACTTCTTTGAGTTCGCCGGAATATGTCATCTCGACTTTAGAAATTGTGTCATTGTTATCGTCATCGTCTGGAGGCGGCAGCGGTTTCTCGCAGTTACACAGTAATATTGCGACAGAAATTGCCGTTAAGAATAATATTATTTTTTTCATATGAATATAATTTAAAATGATTTATAAAATTCTGCATCTTAATACAGATGTTTTAGTTTCTATGAGTCTTTTATGTTTCCGTCATTGCAAGCGAAGCGAAGCAATCCAGAACTTTTACTGGATTGCCACGTCGCCTTCGGCTCCTCGCAATGACGGTAAAGCGAATCTCATTCGCTGAATTAAATATATAGTGTCCATCAATTATTTAGGTAAAGTTTCATACTCTTCTTTTGACATAAATACGACTTTCGCAAAATTATTCCATTTCAAAGCGCCATCAATATCTAATGAGATATTCAAATCGAAATCATATTGCTCGCCAGAGAGAATTGTCGAGTTTTGTCTATTCTTGACGGTTATAGTCATTTTGTTTTTCTTAAGCGACTTATTGTTTTTGTCGAAACAAGCATAATATAACTCAAGTCTATGTTCACCAAAATATGTTATTGTCGGAGTATCTTCTTTGATAGTTAAATTGCCTTTTGTTTGCACAGAATAAGGATTGACATTTGAGATTTTTAATTCGGGAATTTCGTAGTTAGACACTTTTACTTCCGTAGGAATATCTTTTCCTACTAAAGTTTCCTTTGCTTTTGCAACTCCGTCATCGAATTTTTGTTTGTTATCCTTTTTCTTAGTTTCAAATTCGGAAACAATTTCCATAGCTTGTTCTTTTGTAATCTTGCTTCCAAGTTTTAAATATTTCGCGGTTTCATCTGCTTTAAGAGTTGAGTCGGTAGTTTTATACTGATGAATAAGTGAAGGAAGCTCGCCTAAATACTCGTTCTTTCCGATTTTTTTTGATGAGTTGTTGCCATCGGTATTGCTTCCTTTGCCACCACATGCAGAGAAAAGTATAATACTCAACAATATTGCTGTTGTAGGTAAAAAGATTTTTTTCATTTTTTTAGATTTTGGGTTTGTTTAAATTTTAAAATATTAATTCTTTCTAAGAGTCCATGTTCTACCGTTTCCAACAAAGGTTTTATTACTGGTTATCACATATTCGCCTTGTAAGGTTTCGATTAGTTCAGGTGGAGGTGGTGTCATTTCATTTTTAGCGTACCAGTCCATATCATCATCTAAGGTTAATATCATTTTATAACAATATGGTATTCCGTCTATTTCGACAAAAGGTTCAGCTTTAATAAATTTTTCGTCTATAGCCCAAGCAGTATGTCGTTCTTTGCCGCTGCTATTCAACTCTTTAATTTGTATTCTACCTGCTTTTGACATCGCAAGTAAATACTCATCTCCTTTGTCGGATTCATAAGTACCTACATCGAGAAAAAATAATCGATCTTTAAATTCACCATTCCATACTCTCTGTGCGAAAGAACGATGGAATGCAGTAACAACGCCGTCTGCGTATCCCCGAGGTACTAACCCCGAAATGACTTTACCTTTCGGGGTTGTAGTTTGTACCTTCAATGATTTTTTGTTACGTGTTATTCCCAACACTGTAACTTGGTCACCTTCTTTAAGCTTTCCTTTTATTGTTTTAAGAAGAGGTGTGGCTTTACGTATTTCGACATCTTCGTTAATAGTTGCAACAGCAGTTATGGCAGGATCTATTTTCATGTTTTTGTTATACAAACAACCGTATGCTGCAATGATAAAAACTAACCAAGTGAGCACACGTACTCCAAAGCGTGCAAACGCATTTTTCATACTATACTTTGCATATCTGCGGGCAAACCAGCCTACAACATATACAGCGCCAAGGATTAGTCCGTACCAAATATTATCAACCACAAAAACGATTACTGCAAATCCGATTATTAAATAAAACAGTATATTCATAGCTACTCCTGCTGCAGCATTGCTGAAGTTGCCGCCGCCGCCGCCACCTATGTTTGTTTCCCATCGTTGCGCTTGGTTGCGACTATCATGTTCACCGCCGCTGCTGTCAGTCCATTTGCCTGTTGTTGGATCAAAATTAACCATTTCTTACCTCCTTAATTAATGTTTATTCCCAAACAATAGGAATGTTGTTGATAGGTCCCATTTTATAATTTGGCTTTCCGGCGCCACAATAACCGCCACATTCGCAGAAATAAAGACTTGCTATTTGTTTAGCATCAG
This sequence comes from Odoribacter sp. OttesenSCG-928-L07, assembly GCA_030265965.1. GTDB lineage: Bacteria > Bacteroidota > Bacteroidia > Bacteroidales > BM520 > RGIG7150. The sequence continues at coordinate 6,369 of JAJDHA010000031.1, read as the reverse complement.
GAGAAACGGCTGCTGTAAAATAAAGACTGATACTTTTACCGGCAGTAATTGTACCTGTTCCTTTACAAATTGTACCGTCCATTTTTCTTAATTGGGCTTTTTCTTCACCACTAACTCCTTTTCCTGTATCATCTACAAATTTATATGTAGGGAAAATTTGTCCGGAATTAGCTGTTCTTGTAAAGGTTACATTAACGGTTACTTGATTTGTAGTTCGATCACCTTTACATGATTCAACCATAATTCGCCAATCTTCACCGCTATAGCATGGGTTATCTCCACAAGGATTCATAGTTTTCTTCAAAAAAGCACAAGAAGAAAGGCCTGCTAAACAAGCACATAATACCATAATTACAAATACATTTTTTTTCATAATAATTTTTTTTAATTAAACATTAGTTAACAATTGAATATATTTTAAATCAATAATTTTAGTTGTTGGTTGTCGCCGAATTTCTTCTTAATACGGTAACGAACAGTATGAACGCTTGCCGGCTCAATGTTAAACAGTAAACTTATATCTTTAACATCCATATCTATCATAAAGCAAATGATATATTTAATGTCAAGATTTGTAATTCTTCCTTCTGATAAATTGCAGACTTGTTCTAATACACTTGTATCCAGCCCTATAAGACTTGCAATGTAATCATTCTTTTTTTGATTAACAATCAATGATTTTGAAATTGACTGAGCAATTCTTTGAATCAATATTTGTGAAGGAGTGTTTGTCATCTTTGTTACTTTTTAAATTTTATGCAAACATTTATTAAATAAAATAAAAATTTAATATAATTTTCAGCAACAAAGGTATAAGGTGGGCAGAAAATAAATATAGACAAAAATAGATTTTTTAAAAAAGAGCTTGTTTTTTCTTATTTCGTGTTTTGCCCAGATTGATAATTTGTAGTTTCTACTGTTTTTTTTCGTCACTTCACTTCTTACAATGACGTCTCCCATCACTCATTCAATCTGACCTTTTCTACATTTTTTTTTATCTTTGCAAATCAAATTCAAATTATCATGAAGAAAATTACAATTATCTTATTACTCGCAGCAACTCTCGTTTCTTGTTCAAAAGTTTTAATTACGGGAAGGAGGCAACTCCAATTGGTTTCAGATTCGGAGATGTCTTCGCTAAGTTTACAGAGTTACAATGAATTTATGAACTCTGCAAAATTATCTAAAGACACAAAAAATTCTGCATTAGTAACATCTGTTGGGAAGAAAATAACCAGTGCTGTTGAACAATATCTTAGAGAAACAGGAAATTCATCAATGATTTCTAATTTTTCTTGGAAATTTTCTTTGGTAGAGAGTAGCGATGTCAACGCTTTTTGTTTGCCTGGCGGACAAATTGTATTTTACGAAGGAATTTTACCATACACTCAAAATGAAACCGGCATTGCAATTGTTATGGGCCACGAAATTGCACACGCTGTTGCGAAACACAGCGCTGAAAGAATCAGTCAACAAATTGTTGTTCAATACGGCGCACAAATTACCGACGCAATGGTAGCAAATAAATCGGCTATTACCAGAACTGCAATAAACTCTTTATATGGAATTGGTAGTCAAGTTGGTGTTTTATTGCCATATTCGCGCACTCAAGAATATGAAGCAGATAGATTAGGGTTAATTTTTGCTGCAATGGCTGGCTATAATCCTAACGAAGCGGTAGGTTTCTGGCAACGCATGTCAAGCGGAAATTCAGGCAAACTTGAATTTCTTAGCACACATCCAACCGATCAAAATAGAATTAATAAAATTAGGGAAATAATGCCGGAAGCATTGAAGTATTATAAAAAATAATTCTTACTCCTTCTGTCTAAACAGTAGTAAAGTATTCGTATCCAACGATAACAGTTCATATTCATCTGTATATTTATCAATTAATTTTTTATCATTGAAAATTAATAGATATTCGTACTTCTTCCATTTTGTATCTAAGGTAATATTTTTGTAACGAGCAAAATAAGCAAAAAGCGTCCATTCATAATGCATTGAACTATCTATACTTACAATTGAATGTGTTTCCAACTCCGGAAGGATTTTATAAATATCTGTTAATATATCCTTATCTCTTCCAATTTTATTTATTTGCAATAAACAAAGAACAACACCAATTGTTAAGACTAAAATATTAATTGATTTAACCAGAATCGAATATTTATTTTCTATTTTATCCTTCAAGATATTTATCATCGGCGCTGAAATCATCGCAAATAATATGCTGAAAATAGGAAACACAGGAAGTAAATAAAATCCGCGCTGTTTCATAGAAATCATTAATGGAAAAACACCCGAAAGTCCCAATAGAATAAGCACCAAAACAATCTTTTTGCTGTAAGTATCAGGTAATAACGTTTTTATGTTTTTAAATTTTAAGACAAAAGCTATTAATACAACGAGAATTAATACCGGAATAATAATTTCTTGAAGAAATTTATACAATATATACCAACGAGTTGCAACCGTTGACTGATTAAGAATGCCATCAATGACCTGAATATTAAGATATGTTTTAAAGCTTTCGGTAAATTGCGGAACTACCATCATTAATAATATCAAAGGTAATATCGTTGAAAGAATTATTATGAGATAATTCATTATCAGATGTTTTCTTTTAAAAATGATTTGGTAAAATAATGGCAACGCTAATGGGAAAAGTGCCGGAAATCCTTTTGTGAGAAATCCTAAGGAAATCATTATTCCCATAACTATTAAAAACCAATTTTTATTTTTATTAATTGATTTAAAATAAAATAGAATAGACAAAAGGATAAATATTGTCATAAGATTCTCGAGCAGGTTATTTGTTGAAGCCCAAGTAACTAAAGGAAAACAAATCCAGAATAATAACGGCAGAGCATTGTTTCTTTTGCTTCCTGTTATTTCTTTCCATAACAACATTATTATTAAACCCGAGATAAAGAAAGTTAATACCGAAAAACATTTTTCCACGTAGAAACTATCTCCGAATATATTAAAAAATATACTTTGAATTCCGAACATTAAAGGCGGGCAACCTAAAAATTCCGGTACCATTTCATTAAAATATGGTTTCCAAAATGTTCCTAAGCCATGCGAAAGATTTTTTGAAACTGCAGCGTAATAAATTCCGTCTTGAAACATTCCTTCCGACAAAAAGTTCGGACTAATAACACATAAAAAAACACCTATAATAAAAAGAATGGAGGTTATTGATGTATTTATTTTGCTGGTTATTTTCATTTTTCTAATTCAATATTATCTCGTCGCAACTCTTCCAGTAATGACAAAAACTCACAAGTTTTTTCACTCGTCACTTGTCACTCGTCACTTGTCACTCGTCACTCGTCATCCATCACCCATCACCCGTCACCCAAAAATCACTGCGAAAAATTTATCAACTGCTCTCTATAAGCACCGAACATTTTCGATTTAGAGATAAATCCCAAGTAATTATTTTCATCATCAACCACAGGGAGGTTCCAAGTGTTATTTGACAATTTAAACTTCTTCATTACCATATCCATTGTATCGTTCTTGTTAACAACATTAGAAGTATATGTCATAAAATTACTAACATGTTTCGTATCGTACTTACTTCTATCGAACATAATATTTCTAACATCATCAAGTAGAACAACACCAACAAACTTATTGTCGCGAGTAACAACAGGGAAGAAATTTCTATGAGTATTTGATATATCTTTTACAAGATCGCCCAAAGTTTGCTCTTCATAGACTTTAATAAAGTCTGTTTCAATTAGTTCATCTAATTTTAAAAGTGTAAGCACAGCTTGATCTTTATCGTGAGTGATGAGATCGCCTTGCATTGCGAGTCGTTTCGTATAAATTGAATTTGGTTCTAATCTGGTTATCAACATATAAGAAATTGCCGATGTAATCATCAATGGCATCAGCAAATCGTAGCCTCCGGTAATTTCTGCAATAAGGAATATTGCAGTAAGAGGTGCATGCATCACACCAGCCATCAGTCCGCCCATACCAACTAATGCAAAATTAGCTTCGGGAAGTAGAATAAAATTAGTTAGATTAATCGCTCGTGCAACCAAGAAGCCGCAGATTCCTCCGACAAACAAAGTAGGACCGAAAGTTCCTCCTACTCCGCCACCTGCATTAGTAAACGACATTGACACCACTTTCAGAAACATTGCTGCCATAAAGAAAAGGAGGACAAAAACGTTATTATGACTTATTGAGCCATAGATTGAACCGTCGAAAACACTATCAACTTCATTATTTAACAACATTGAAAGAGACGAATAACCTTCTCCATACAATGGTGGAAATAGAAACACAAGCACCCCAATCCCTAATGCACAAACTATCAAGCGCATATAAGGATTTTTGATTTTTTTTACTTTACCTTCAATGCTTAAAGTTGCTCTGATAAAATAAAAGGACATTATTCCACAAATCAATCCTAAAATAATATAGTATGGAATGTTATCTAAGTTAAATGGAGTTGCTGCATTTGCAAATGCAACAGTTTGGCCTAAAAGAAAGTATGGAATTAAAATTGCTGTTACAGTTGAAACCAAAAGTGGAACAATTGAAGCCAATGTGAGGTCGAACATTAGGATTTCTATAGTAAAAACTATTCCCGCGAGCGGCGCTTTAAATATTCCTGCGAGGCTTCCTGCGGCGCCGCATGCTAAAAGCAATGTTATGTGTTTATAATTGAGATTAAGCTTCTGAGCAATCGTTGAACCTATTGCTGCGCCGGAATGTACGATTGGGGCTTCCGCTCCTACAGAGCCACCAAAACCTATTGTTACCGCGCTGGCAACCAAAGGAGTCCATATTGCTTTCGAACTTAATTTCGATTCTTTCCTTGAAATTGAATATAGAATTTTTGTAATACCGTGACTAATATCTTCTTTTGCAATATATTTCACAAAAAGCATTGCCAAGAACATTCCAATACCCGGAAGTAGTAAATACCAAAGACTTGCTGTACTTGTATTTATCCAATTGGTAAGTAAATGTTTTATTCCTTCGATAGATAATTTGAGGACAACTGCTGCAAGTCCGCTACTAAAGCCAACAACAACTGCAAGAACAATCAATCTTTGTCTTTCCGACAAAGAATTGAGATAAGCGATAATTTTAATCTTCTTGAACTTTATCTTTTCCATCTTTTATTTAAAGAAGCGCTTCCACTCCGGGTAGTTTTTTTCCTTCAATATATTCGAGCATCGCGCCGCCTCCTGTTGAAATATAACTTATTTTTGATGTAAGTTTATACTTCTTAACCGCTGAAACAGAATCACCGCCGCCAACTAATGAGTAAGCGCCATTTTCTGTAGCTTTAGCAACAGCTTCAGCTGCTTTGCGTGTTCCTTCAGAAAATTTCTCCATCTCAAAAACACCCATCGGACCATTCCATAAGATTGTTTTCGAATTCATAATAATTTCTTCAATATCTTTTTCCGATTTCGGGCCGATATCTAAACCCATCCAGCCGTCTTTAATATTGTCGGCATCCATTATTTCAGTATTTGCATCTTCTGCAAATTTGTCGGCAGCAATAACATCAACCGGGACATAAATATTAACCGACTTTTCTTTAGCCAGCTGTAAAACTTTTTTTGCAGTTTCAAGATAATCTTCTTCAACAAGTGAATTACCAATTTTTCCGCCTAAAGCTTTAACAAAGGTAAACATCATTCCGCCGCCGATAATTATATTATTTGTTTTGTTGATTAAATTTTCAACCAACGAAATTTTATCCGAAACTTTTGCCCCTCCAAGAATTGCTGTGAATGGATGTTTTGCATGAGTCATAACATTTTCCAAAGCTTCAACTTCTTTCGCCATAAGCAATCCGAACGCTTTGTGATTTTTATCGAAACTATGTGCGATAATTGTTGTTGATGCATGTGCTCTATGAGCGGTGCCGAAAGCATCATTAACATAAAAATCACCTAATAAAGCCAATTCTTTTGCAAACGCTTCGTCGCCTTTTTCTTCTTCTTTATGAAAACGTAAATTTTCCAAAAGCAAAATTTCTCCTTTTTGTAGGTTATTAGCTTTTTCAACTGCCGATTCACCAACACAATCATCAGCAAATAAAACTGTAGTATTCAGCTTTTGTTGAAGATAATTAACTAAATGTTTCAATGAAAATTTTTCTTCGGGACCGTTTTTTGGTCGTCCGAGATGCGACATTAAAATTACCGCACCACCATCATTAAGAATTTTATTGATAGTTGGCAAAGCTGCATCAATACGGTTTGTACTTGTAATTTCGAATTTGTCGTTTAAAGGAACATTAAAGTCAACTCTCACAAGGACTTTCATTCCATTGAAATTGAAGTCGTTAATTGTTTTCATTTTGTAGTAAATATTTGCGGCAAA
>JAJDHA010000030.1 GCA_030265965.1 Odoribacter sp. OttesenSCG-928-L07 | reverse complement strand
CAAGTGATAAAGTATAGATAAATATAAGCACCCATTGCTTGTAACAATGTAAATGTGAGCAAGTTAGTTTGCAAAGTAGTGAAATGTGAAAAAAAAATATAAAATTTTATAAAAGATATTATCTTTGCAGCTTGAAATAATAGAAAATAAGTTAATTAATTGTTGAATTAATTTTAAATATATTTTACGTTGAGTTTTTTAATACCAATTCTTAAGTGTTTGTAACAGTCTGGTAAATAACGAAATCTCTTTTTTGCCGTCAGCTTTATATTTTTTTATTTATTGTTGACTATCTTTTATAACGATAGAAGAGAATTTTGTGTGTGATATGCTTTTTTGTACTGTAATAAATTAAAGTAAATTACTTAAAAAATATTTAAAAAAGATTCAATCATTTTTTTAAACAATATGTCGAGAGACATTATTAGAATTTAAAATAACCAAACTAAATGAGAGAGTTTTTACCAAATGCAAGCAAATGTTTTTTTACTAAAAATGTTTTGCTAAAGAAATCTTTTTTAATTTCAATTTTAATAATTCTTCTTTGTGGACTTCCCAATGAAATTTTTTCACAAGATATAACAGTAACATACACTACTGCGGGCAACCATACTTTTATTGCTCCTTGTGGTGTTACTACCGCCAAAGTAGAAACCTGGGGCGCAGGGGGTAGAGGGGGGAGAAAAAACTCTACTGGAACATGGCTTGGTTCTGGAGGAGGAGGTGGTGGGGCTTATACTGTTTATAACGCTCTGGATATATCAGCAAGCAGTAGTTATTCTGTTGTTGTGGGAGTTGGAGGAACTAACGCTTCTATTCATGGTGGTAGTTCATCATTTGGTATAGTATATGCAAACGGCGGAACCGGTGTTGCAGACGCTAATGGAGGAGGTCCTACAAGTAATATATGGACTTATGGTGGAGAAGGCGGCGCTCTGAATATTAACGGTGACACAGGTTCTCTTAAAGGATATAATGGAGCAAATGGATCCGGAAGTTGGTTTGCAGGTAGAAGAGGTGGAAAAGGTGGCAATGGTGCTGGACCCGGAGGAGGTGTTGGTGGAGATGGAGGAGTATCAGGTGGCGAAGATGGTAATCCTGGTATAGATGGTTCTCCAATTGGTGGCGGTGGCGGTGGCGCTACAAATGGACATGCTACTGCAGGTATCGGCGCAAACGGACAAGTAAGAGTAACTTTCTCTTTTCCAACGCCGACAATATCAGGAACTAATTCTTATTGCTCAGGAAGTACTCTGTCTTTATCAACAACACAAAATAATTGCGGTACAGCAACATATACATGGAAAAGAAACGGTACTATCGTTCAAGGACCAAGTACAAATTCTACTTTTACAAAAAATAATATAACAACTGCTGATGCAGGAACTTACACAGTAGAAATTAATATCGGGTCAATAACATACACAGACGCTACTGTCAGCGGTTCGTCTAATGGCGTAACTGTAAACGGCAATACAATCAGCGGTACATTAACATCATCAAGTTTTAATGTAACGGTTTATGAAACTCCTGTCATTGTTGCTCAAGATATTACCATTTTCCCTGGTTATAATGTGAATCTGAATAATAGTATTGCTCATAATTCACATCCTATAACTTTTTACACCAATGCTGCTTGCACAAACCAAGTAAGTAGTACAACTATTTCGGGAATCAATACGGATACACAGTTTTGGGTAAAATCGGTTAATAATGTTTGTGAAACGGTTGAAACTTTTTGGGTTCGCGTATCAGACTGGAATTTCGGATTAACTGTAACTCCAAATTCAAATGCAGTATGTTTGGGGAATGATGTTGTATTTACTCTTGTATTGTCAAATCCACAAACAAGCAATTCAAGTAATATTGTAACTCAGATAAATACACCTTCAGGACTTACGTATAAAAGTCATACCGGAACTTATAATACCGGTACGGGTATATGGAGCATTGGAACATTAAATGCAAATAACTCTGCAACTTTAACCATAACTTATACTACAAATGCTGTAGGCACATACACAGTTAGCGCCAATGTTCCTACTGTAAATAATGTTCCGCTAACAGAAACTATTTCTGCTTCCGGACAAGTAACTGTAAACGAACTTCCTGTTTGTAGCATTTCGGGAGATACAGGAGTTTGCTGTTCGAACGAAACGCGAACTTTTACCGGACCGGATGCGCCGAGTGGCGATACGTATTCTTATGCATGGTCGATTATAAGAGACGGAACTATTGTTAGCGGCGGTAATAATAAAACTGTTGAGGTAAAAGCAGCGAATGTATGTTCTGGTGATTATATTTTGACTTTAGTAGTAACGAACCAAAACGATTGTTTCACATCTTGTAATGTTGGCGTTTCAATACTTGACAATACGCCGCCGGTTATTACATTGCCCCCAACAAGTTTAACAATGGAATGTTTTGATGCTACAAAAGTTGCAACATGGGCTGCTACGGCATCTGTAACTGACGCTTGCCGACCTGAAAATGCAAGCATTACTTTTTCTTACGATGCTCCTGAAAATTCTTACTGCGGAGGTAATGTAATAGTAACATTCACAGCCAATGATGGTTGCGGAAATATTAGTACAGCAAATAAAGCGTTTACAATTGCTCATTCAACACTTCCGGCTGAAGTCGGTGAAGCTGTTTCAACTACTTCAACAGTAAATTGTATTGATGATGCAACTGAGCCATTAACAGCCAATTTACCGGTTATAAAAGATGTTTGCGGAAATACCTTACAACCCACAACATCAAGTCCTGTAAGAGAAGAATCAATTGCTAACTGCGGAGGAACAGTTACTTATACATACACTTATATTGATTGTGCCGACTTGGAATTTAATTGGGTGTATACGTATACTATTCAAATGCCGGCTTTTACCGTGCCAGAAAACGGAGCTTTGACTGTTGCCTGTGTCGCAGAAGCAACAGCTCCTCAAGTACCGCAAATAATTGATATGTGTGGAAACGTTCTTACAGGAATACAAACAATCGTCAACTCGCCAAATCCTATAATCGCAAGCGGCACAAGAACTTATAATTACACTTTTACTGATTGCGCCGGAAATACGGCTATTTGGTCTTATGTTTATACAATTACTCCGGAAGATTTTAGCGTCCCCGAAGGAGTATCTTCAAATATTAGCTGTCTCTCTCAAGCAGCACAATCTACAATTACGCTTCCTACCGGCGTTACCGACAATTGCGGAACGCCAATCAGTCCTACCGGACCTGTTCGCGCCGAGAACTTTGACGGCTGCGAAGGAACGGTTACATTTACTTGGACTTATACTGATGTTGCCGGATTTTCGCACGATTGGGTTTATACGTATAATATTAAAAATGAAACGCCTCCAACACTCACTTTACCATCTACAAATTTAACATTACAATGTTATGACGAAGAAGCAATAAACAGCTGGGCTTCAGGCGCAAGCGCTACCGGAAACTGCGGCGCAAGTATTACAACTAATGCTAGTTTTGAAACTCCTGATGATAATTGCAGCACCGTTACGGTTATTTTTACTGCAACAGATGTTTGTGGCAACGAAACGGTATCATCAAAAGATATTCTTATTAATAATGATATTGAACCGGTAATTAATTTATCTTCAACAGCAGTTAATTTAGGTTGTAATCCGACATCTTTGCCAAACGAAAATACAGTACGCGCATTAATCACTTCTATTTCAGATGTATGTAACAATGCTGCTTCGGCAAGCGAGACTGTTATCACATCAGGCGACATTAGCGGCACTTATACAAAAAGTCAAGTTTGGACAATTACTTACTCAAATGATTGTCACGATAATGTTTCGACGACAGTTACTTACACATGGACAGAAACGACAGAAACACCCGAACTTGCTTCCGGCGCCGATTTAAGCTTTTGCGACGGCACGCTGATAGATGAAGATTTATTGAAAAGTCTGATCCTTTATAATACAACGGATGTTACTGTCGTATTTTATACCAATGCCGCTTGCACTGAACCATTTACAGCATTTACGGCAAATTACAGTGATGAAGCGAATCACGATATTTACGTTACAACAAAATCAATTGCAACAAATTGCGAAGCGCTCGCAACAAATGCTCTAAAAATAACACTTACTATTGATGAACTTCCGGCTGCTCCGACTGCAAGTTCGCCGCAAGAATTTTGTCAAGGTGAAACAATTGGACACATCGCAGCTTCAATCAGTGAAGATGATGAAGATGCTGGAAATACAATGATTTGGTACGATAACAGCGGAAACCTTATAAGCGATTTTTCTGTTGTATTATCTAACAACGCTGTTTATTATGTGAGTCAAAAAGATGCTGCAACCAATTGCGAAAGTTTAAAAACACGAATAGACATCGTTGTTCATCCAATTGCAACAGCCGCAATTATTTCAGCCGAAAACAAATTGATTTGTACCGGCTCGTCAACAACTTTAACAGCAACAGCAGGTAGCGTTACCGATCCGGTTTTCACTTGGTATGATGGCAATGACACCGAATTAGCTACAGGAGCTACTTATTCAACCGGCAATTTAACAGCTACAACATCTTTCTATGTATCTGTAAAAGGCGATAATTTCTGCGAAAATCTTCCTGCCAACAGAAAGGAAGTTATCGTTAACGTTCAAGAACAACCCAAACTTAGTTTAAGTTCAAATATTGCAAGCACTTGTATTGGAGGATTTTTCAATCTAACTTCTGCAATTACGGAAGTAGATATGATTGCATCTTATGAATGGTCGATTAAAGATGCCGATGGTAATTTCCAAGATGGAAACGGCGCTTTCTATCCAAGTTCACAAGCACAAAATATTACATTGACAGACGGCTCATATACAGTAATGTACATTCCACTTCAAAGTCATGCGATTAACGATGAAATTACGCTTCGTTGTAAAATAAATACAGGAGTATGCGGCGAACTAACTGAAGAAATTGTATTAGGTTTATCGGCACTAATTGTCGATAGCCGTCTTGAGTGGGTTTCAACCCCAACGATGCCGGTCGCACCTTGTACAGAGCAAGAATATATTCTTGAAGTTCACGCCGATGGCGATGGTATTTTATCGGATATCTCTATCGATCTTGACGACTATGCTGCTACAGGAATTTCGCTTGTAAAAGCAGAATACCAATATATTGCTAAAGTAGAACCTGATTATAATTGGTACGAGATGGATACTATTTCTGCTTTGGAATTTTATACATTCTCCATTCCTGATGAAGAGTTTAAATTACCCGGAGGCGATTTTATTACCGTTCGCGTAACTGTTATGGCTAAAGAAGAATTTTTCTCAGGAAGCGGATTCAAATTTGTTCTCAATTCACACGACTTCTGCGGTCTTGATGTAGAGCCTAAAAGTGTAACAACACCTCCATATAAACTTATATTTGATGATATTAGTAATTCAACATATACACTCAGTAGTGCAGTTGATATCGATAAAGGAAATGAAATTCAACCATTTAGTCTTGCCGATTATGTTTATATTTACGATAACAGCTATGATAATGGCGGTGATGATAACACAATAATTACTTGGACTGCTTCTTACACTGTTACTGACGCATTACCCGTTCCTGACATCACTGCCATCTATTTCTTAATTCCAGAAGGAATGGAATTGGTCGAAGGTTCATTTACTTCCCCTCATGACGGTTATACCGGTGTTGAACCGGAAGAAGCATACGATGATGACAATGGTGTCGAGTATATGATACCATTTCCTAATGGATTAACACTTGGCGAAACAGTCACATTTTCGGTTCAGTTTAGTGTTGCAGGCACGCCTTGCGATTACTACGATTTCTATATGGAAATTATTTCTGAAGATGAATTATTATGCGATGATGAGCCAAGTATATTTTACAGAACAGAAGCCGGAAGTTACTTCGGCATCGAAGTGCAATTATACGAATTTGAAACTGTTTCCGGACAAGGTGTTATTGGCGAAATGAATGACGGCAAATGGACGGGTTCTTATCAAGGCAAAACTCTTACAGATATCTTCGCAGGCAGTGTTTTCGAAATCGAGTTTTACATTGATGACAATAATAACGGACTATTTGACGGAGGCGAAGCGCTGGTTCACACATACCAACACACTGTAGAATCGGGGCTTGCTGCGGGTAGCACATTTGACGTAACGATTGACACTCCTATTGACCTTTCTGAACATGAGGGCAAGCAATTCATCGGAAAGCGTGTCGGAAGCAATGTTTGTTACAGTAACTACAAAGCTTTCTCTACAATTTTTGGTCCGCAAGAACTCTGCGCAGGCGAAAAAGCAGTTTTCACAGCACCTTCGGGCATGCTTCGCTATTCGTTTTCATCGACAACGGGCGCTGTGCGCATTCCGTTAGACGGCAATTCGGGATATACTGAATTAGAAAACACTGCACAATTTGAATTTGCAAACCCCGGCACCTACAATATCAATTTGTATTACTTTATTGACGACGGAAGCACGCTTGGCAGCCGCGTTGATGGAGTTACAATCGAAGTTGCCGTTCACGAACGTCCAGAAAAACCCGAACTTGTTGCTGATGCAGATTTGACCGTTTGTGATGGCGCAACAATTGACAGTACATACTTGTCAACCTTGATTGAAACTGTTGATGGTGTTAGCTTTAACTTTTATAATGATTCCGATTTATCCGAGAAATTTACAACAATTACTGCCAATTACACTGACGTATCCTATTCTATTTATGTATTAGCAACCATAAGCGCCACCGGCTGCGAGGCTTTGGCTGCAAATATTTTGGATTTAACGATTCGCGTCGATTCGCTTCCGGCGAAACCCAAACTTGTAGAAGATGCCGATTTGAATATTTGTCATAACGCAACAATTGATGAGACATACCTATCAAGCTTGATTGAACCCATTGATGGCGTTAGTTTTAGCTTTTATTCGAATGCCTCTTTGACGAATCAAATTACTTCAATAACAGCTGATTACGAAGACGGAAGTTATCCGATTTATGTATTAGCAACGATAACTGCCACCGGTTGTGAGGCTTTAGCCGCAAATATTTTGAATTTTCCGATTAGCGTTGAAGATGAAATTGAAATTGAAAATATCAGCGTTCCGGAAGCAATATGCGCCGGTAATGTATTGAATCTGACTGCAATTCTTCCTGAAATCACACTAAACGGCGGACCAATATCCGCTCAAGGTTGGGAAATGGAAACAACTGTTGGCGGAAACGATTTCGCGGCTTTCGACCCTGAAACCGTATTGACTTATGCCGATAACGGCAAAAAAATCCGTTATACTGCCACCAGTAGATGCGGAAAAATCAACAGCAATGATGTTGTGATTACCGTGAATCCGCTTCCGGCAAAACCCGAACTTGTTGATAACGCTGATTTGACCGTTTGCGATGACGCAACAATTAACAATGCATACTTGTTAGGATTAATTAAACCCGTTACAGGCGTTAGTTTTACGTTCTATAATGACCTTGCTTTATCAGACGAATTTACAACAATTACAGCCGATTTCACTGAAGGAAGTTATCCGATCTATGTATTAGCAACGATAACTGCTACCGGTTGTGAGGCTTCGGCAGAAGATATTTTGAATTTCCCCATCACGGTCAAAGATGAAGTTGAAATAGCAACTACTATTGCGCCGGCTGCAATATGTGCCGGAGATGTCTTGGATTTGGAAGCCATTGTTCCTGAAATCACGCTTAACGGCGGAACAATATCCGCTCAAGGATGGGAAGTGGAAGAAACTTTAGGCGAAAACGATTTTGAAACTTTCGATCCTGAAACCGAGTTGGAATACGCCGATAACGGCAAAAAAATCCGTTATTCAGTTACCACCGAATGCGGTACAATTACCAGCGAAGCTGTTGCTATTACTGTAAAAACCATACCCTCAATTGCTGAAATCAGCACTCCGGCTGCTGTTTGCACAGGCAATCCGCTTGTACTAACGCCGCCAAGTTATGTGCATGCAAACGGAGGAACAATTACTTCGCAAGGTTGGTTGATAAACGGTGCCGTATATACAATCGGAACAGCAGTAACTTTCGAACAAGACGGTGCCACGCTAAAATATTTCGCTGTAAACGAATGCGGACCTATTGCCAGTAACGAAGTGATAATCACGGTAAAAGCAAAAGCAACAATTGGCAGCATTAGCACTCCTGAAGCCGTTTGTGCAGGCAACGCATTAGCGCTAACAACTCCTGATATAGACGAAAACAATGGAACAATCATAAATCAAGGGTGGTTGTTAAATAATGAAGATTATGAAGATGGAACAGCCGTAACATTCGCGCAAAACAATGCTACGCTACAATATTTTGTTACAAACGAATGTGGAATTTCATACAGCGATGAAGTTACAATTACCGTAAAAGATGTACCGACAGTTCCAAACATAGCAACTCCTGCTGCCGTTTGTACAGAAAGTACATTAAGTTTGACAGCACCAAATTTTACGCCTAATGGCGGAACAATCGGCACCAATCATGGTTGGGAAATGGAAACAACAGTTGGCGGAAACATTTTTGAAACTTTCGATCCGGAAACACTAGTAACATTTGACGATAACGATAAAAAGTTGCGTTATTTCGCAACAAACGAATGTAACACAACTTATAGCAATAATGTAACTATTACCGTCAAAAAAGAACCGACAATAGCTGAGGTAACAACACCCGAAGCTGTTTGTACAGGAAGCACATTGACATTGACTGCGCCAACGCTTACGCCTAATGGCGGAACAATCGGCACGAATCATGGTTGGCAAATGGAAACAACGGTTGGCGGAAACGAATTTGCTGCTTTCGATCCTACAACAACAGTAACATTTGCCGATAGCGGTAAAAAGTTGCGTTATTTCGCAACAAACGAATGCGGAATTTCATATAGCACACCTGTAACAATTACCGTTAAAAAAACGCCAACAATTGCAGAAATCACAACGCCGGATGCCGTTTGTACAGGAAATACATTGACATTGACTGCACCAACTCCGGAAGCTAACAACGGAACAATCTCGACTCAAGGTTGGGAAATGGAAACAACAGTGGGCGGAAATGTTTTCGCTGATTTTGATCCCGAAACAGCAGTAACATTTGACGATAGCGGTAAAAAAATACGTTACTTCGCTACAAACGAATGTAACACAACTTATAGCAATACTGTAACAATTACCGTCAAAAAAGCACCGACAGTTGCGGATATCACAACTCCGGATGCCGTTTGCGAAGGAAACACATTAGCATTAACCGCTCCGATTCCGGAAGCTAACAACGGAACAATCTCGGCTCAAGGCTGGCAAATGGAAACAACGGTAGGCGGAAACGTTTTTGCTGCTTTCGATCCGGAAACAGCCGTAACATTCGCCGATAACGGCAAGAAAATACGTTACTTCGCTACTAACGAATGTAACACAACTTACAGTAATGAAGTTACAATTACTGTTTATCAACTTCCTGCAAAACCCGAACTTATTGACAATGCAGATTTGACAGTTTGCGATGGCTTTACGATAAACGAAGCATTCTTGTTAGCTTTGATTAAACCGGTTGAAGGTGTTACTCTCAGTTTTTATCATGACTCGAATTTAGATGATGAATTTGAAACAATCACAGCAGATTACGAAGATAGAAGTTATCCGATTTATGTATTGGCTACAATAGATGCCACCAACTGTCCGGCTTCGACAGCAAACATTTTGAATATTACGATTTTTGTTGACGAGTTACCGACTTCGCCATCAGCTGCTTCGACACAAACTTTATGCGGTGTTGTTACAATTGCCGATCTGATTGTTTCTATCAGTCAAGAAGACGAAGATGCAGGAAACTACTTAACTTGGTACGATGATGAAGGTACAATCGTTCCTGAAAATACTGTATTATCGAATGGTGATGTGTATTATGTAACACAAACAGATTTTGTTACAAACTGCGAAAGTCTTCCTACCGAAATAACAGCTATTGTTTATCCTACGGGAACCAGTTCGAATGCCGCAGCTAACAACATTGATGTATGTAGCGGAACATCAGTTACTTTAAGAGCAATAAACTTAGGCGCGTTGAATCCAACATACTATTGGTACGAATCGCAAGATGCCGAAACACCTTTGTTTACAGGACAAAATTATGAGCTTGGCACAATTGAGGTTGACGAAACGCGTACTTCATACTACTACTTAGCCGTTGAAGGAACCGGACTTTGCGAAAATTTACCAGGTGATAGACATGAAGTTACGGTTATTGTTCACGAACAACCCGAATTAGAAATTGTTCCGAATACACATGGTATTTGTGTTGGCGAGGGTTCATTTACATTGACTCCGGTTGTAACCGGATTACCAACAAATACGGTTCAATCGTATCAATGGTATATTTTAAAAGATCCTGAAAATCCGTTAGGTGCTATTTTCCCGGTAAATAGCAATACCGTTTATGGAAGTTTTCCAAATCCATCTGGCGGCGAAACTCCTGTCGAAAATTTAGTTAGAACATACATTCCTGATGCTCGTGATGCTGTTGATAACATCATTTATTTTGGTTTGGAGTTAGAAGGAGGCAATGCATGCGGATCTGTGATGGATACTGTGGTTTTAGCTTTATGGCCGCTGCCGGTTGAAAGTGAACTGACATTAGTAGATCAACCTGAAGGCGACCAAACACTCTGCGAATACTTCGATTACGATTTAAGAATTGACGCTATTGGGTCGGGCGGTATGACAAATATTGTCGTTACCTTAGATGACTTTAGAAGTACCGGAATTTTAGTTCATAAGGCGCAATACTATTATAAAGATCTTATTGACGACAGCAACTCAGAATGGCGAGATATGACTGAATTACCGAGTTCTTATGAGTATTTTCCTTATGCCATTCCCGAACAAGATGATGAGTTAGCTGGAGGAGATTCATTACTTGTAAAATTCACTACTTATGCGCCTTGCGAATTTTTCTCAGGAGCAGAAGTTAAATTCACCTTAGACGCTTCTTATGCTTGCGGTTCGATGGTGTTAAAAACTCAAGAAGCTATTTCAGACGTTCTACACATTGCTTTGCCTAATGTTGGAGAAGTGGATTACGAGTTTCTTACCAGTGAAATTGAAGCAAAATATAAAGGTGGCGGAAATTTTGATTTTGGCTACGGCAGCTATTACGGTGAAGATAGAGTATATGAAATCACCAATGCTTTGAATAAAACAATTAGTTGGACAGGAACATTATTTATTGACGAAGAAAAAATGCCCAACTATACTTTTGATTCGCTCTACTTCTTGATTCCTACCGGAATGACCTTAGTAGAAGGTTCGTTCGAATATACAAGCCACCCAATATCAGCAGAACCATTCGAAACAGTTGTTAGCGACAATGGTATTGAATATGGTATAGAGTTACCTGAAGGATTTGAGCCTGGAGATATTATTAAGTTCACAATGGATATTGATGTGTCAAATGCAAATTGCGGCGTGTACAATACTTACATGGAAATTATTTCCACTGTCAAAAACGTATATTGCGCGCTCGATTATGAATATTGTATTGCATACGAAACCCAAGCAGGTTCTTATTTCGATATCAAAATTCAGTGGTACGAAATGGAATTTGTAAATAACTCGCCTGAAAGTTACGGCACGATGACAGATACAATTTGGAGAGGACAATATCGCGTACATAACATTTCCGCATTCTACGCTAACGATGATTTATTTATCGATTTTTATATCGACAGAAATAATAATGGAAAAATTGATGATGAAGAATATGATGAAGGTCGTGTTTCATATCAACAGTTTAAAACTGTTGCTGGAGAAGCTGATGCTTATTTTACACTTGACCCTGACACCATTGTTCCTGCGGTAGTAGGAAAACAGCTTTTAGCAACACATTATGGTGCATCTTGTCATGATATGGTAGTACCAATTTCAACGCTTTTCGGACCTAAGGAACTTTGCGCCGGAGAAGATGCTGTGTTCATTGCACCAACAGGAATGAAAACATACGTGTTTGAAATAACATCCGAATCGGGCACTACCGCACCAACACGCATCGCTTTGGAAGGCAACGCATCATACAATGAAGCGGAAGACGATTCAGCACGCTATGTATTTACAGAAGCCGGTGAATACCTTATTTCATTGTATTATTTTATTCCCGACGAAACTCCTGTTGGTTATCGAGTAATGCCGGTAAGACGCTATATTACAGTCCACGAACGTCCGGAAGCACCTACCTTGATTTCGAATCCGGATTTAGCAATTTGTGAAGGCACAACAATCGATGAAGACTTTATTTTATCGTTATTAGACAATGAAAGTTATGACAGCGATGCTGTTGAGCTTGAGATTTATTCCGACTCAAGTTGCAAAACATTATTTACCGATATAACAGCTGATTACGATGCTACACCATATCATTTCTATGTAATAGCAGTTGATAAAACAACAGATTGCAAAACAGCAGCTTCGGACGCATTAGACATTTTGATTACCGTTGATCCGCTACCTATTGCTTACGACGAACTTACAACTTCAAATATCGATGTCTGCGATGGCGAATTTATTGATGAAGACTTCTTAAGCAATTTGGTTGAATACGAGGCTACCGAGTTTACTTTAGGATTCTATACTGATGCTGCTTGTGAGACCGCATTTACCGAATTTACGACTGACTTTGAAGTTAAAGATTCGCATACGATTTATATAACAGCAATCAATAGTGCTACCGGTTGCGAATCGGCAAGCACAACAGCAGCAACAATAATCATTACTGTTAAAGAACGTCCTGCTACGCCTGTATTGTTCGTTCCGGAAGCAAGCATTTGCGATGGCAAAACAATTACAGAAAACTTGTTGTTAGACTTGATTGATTATGACGATACGAAAGTTGAAATAGAATTTTATAAAGATGCGGCTTGCACCGAAGATTTCGAAGATATTGTTACAGATTATTCCGAAGAAACATTTCATAATATTTATGCAATTGCAAAAGACATAACTAACCCAACTGCTTGTGTAACTTTTGTAACTGCGGCATTAGAAATAACTGTCGATGTTGATGAACTTCCGGCTGCTCCTACTGCTGCTGCACAACAATACGTATGTGCAGGTGCAACAATTGCTGATTTAGATGTAACGATTGTATCGGGCAATACTTCTATTTGGTACGACGATGAAAATAATGTAATCGCCGATCCTGCAAATACAGAATTGTTCGAAGGTGATGTCTATGTTGTTACACAAACCGATGTTGTTACCAATTGCGAAAGTTTTGCAACTACAATAGAAATTTTGTTCTATCCGAACGCAACAGCAGCAACAATTACAGCAGATGACATAACAGTTTGTACCAGTTCTTCGCCAACTTTAGAGGCTACGGCAAGCGAAGTTACGTCTCCTGTTTTCACTTGGTTTGATGCCGATGGCGACTTTTTAGCATACGGTGCTACTTATCCAACCGGCGAATTAAACACTAATTCAACCGAAACGATTTCGTACTTCGTATCTGTTAAAGGTGCAAATTACTGCGAAAACCTTCCCGATAACAGAAAAGAAATTAAAGTTACTGTTTTACAACAACCGGAACTTGAAATTACTGCAAACAATACCGGCTTGTGCCTTGGCGGAACATTTATCTTGACTCCAATTGTTACCGGTTTGGAAGGAACAACAATAGATTCGTACCAATGGAAAATAAAAACTTCATCGGGTGAATTTGTAAAAATGAATGGTGTAAACGGTATTGTTTCACCGGGAGCAAACGGTGGAGTTACAGATATTGACAATTTGGATATCAGCTATACGCCTATTCGTACCGATGCTATTAATGATATAATTACATTAGTACTGGAATTAGAAACAGGCACTTGCGGTATGATAAGTGATACTATTGAATTAACTTTGTTGAATTCGGATATTGAAGGCGAATTATCAATTCTTTCACAACCCGGAGTAAATGAAAAAGTTAAACTTTGTAAAGAATTTACTTACGAATTAGAAATCGGTGCTGTAGGAACCGGTGGACTCACCAAAATCTCTATTGCTCTCGATGATTATATAAGTACAGGTATTGAAGCTGTTAGAGGAACATACTCTTATGTAAACCCATTAGGCGAAACTGTACAGAACGATTTAATACTTGAATCGGGTTTTGAATATTATGTTTTCTCAGTTGATGAAAATGATTTTGGAAGCATTGAAGAAGCCGTATTAGTAGGTGGCGATAGCTTTAAAGCTGAAATAACAGTTGTAGCAGGTTGCGAGTTCTTCTCGGGTTCTGATATACGCTTTACACTTAATGCATTAGATGCTTGTGGTACTCTTAGTATTGAACCTGTTTCTGTTATTACAAATGTAATTAACTTAGATTTTGGCACTGAAACTAGTATCGCAGAATTTAGCTTAGAAAGTGAAATAATTGCTAAAGATAGAGGAGGCAATCCTGTCAATTTCGGATTTGATCCGGAAGATGAAGATCGTAGTTACTATATTGATAATAATTTCAACAAAACACTTACATGGACAGCAACATTCTCCGTAGATGTTGATAATCCTGATCTTGATACCGATTCTCTTTATTTCTTAATTCCGGCAGGAATGATTTTCGAAAACACAAAAGGATCGATATCAAGCACAACACATTCGGGTTTTTATCAAAACATAACACCACGAATAGCTTACGATGATGAAAACGGATTCGAATATGTTATTCCTTTGCCAACTGGGTTTTCTTTAGGAGATGAAGTTACAGTTAGTTTTGATTTTGATGTAGCAGATGCAGAATGTGGTGATTACGAATTTTACATGGAAGTAATCTCCGAAAGAGAGTTGGTATGCGAAGAAGGAGAAGATCCTTGTCCGGCTTATGAAACCCGTGCAGGAAGTTATTTCGATATGACGATCCAATGGTACGAAATGGAATTTGTCCATAATTCAATCAACAGTTATGGTGTAATGACCGATACTATTTGGAGAGGTCAGTACTATGTACATAACATTTCTGCATTCTACAACGATGACGATTTATTTATTGATTTTTATATCGACAGAAATAACAACGGGAAAATTGATTCTGAAGAATTAACCGAAGGTCGTGTTGCTTATCAAGAATTTAAAACTGTTGCTGGAGAAGCTGATGCTTATTTCACACTTGACCCAGATACAGATGTTCCGGCAGAAGCAGGTTATCAATTATTAGCAACACATTATGGTTCTTCGTGTTACGATATGGTTGTGCCGATTTCAACATTATTCGGTCCTGAAGAACTTTGTGCCACCGACACAGCAACATATATTGCGCCAGCCGGAATGATCGCATACTCCTTTACGATGGCTACAACATCAGGAACAGCTCCTGTGCGTATCGCATTGAATGAAAATACTGTACAATACAGATTCCCAACAGCCGGCGAATTTACGCTTACGATGTATTATACAATGACAGATCCTGATAATCCAACCGGTCAACCTATCCGCGTGATGTCGGTAAGCCGCGATATTACAGTTTCTGCACGTCCGGAAGTTCCATCATTATATGATGATGCTGATACAAACGTTTGCGAAGGCGAGACAATTGACGAAAACTTCTTGTTAAGTTTGATCGATTATGACGATACAGAAGTTGAAATCGAATTTTATAAAGATGCTGATTGCACTGAAGCTTTCGAAGATATCGATACGGATTATTCAGAAGGAACATCACACGATATTTATGCACTTGCCGTTGATCTTACATCAGGTTGCGAAGCACTATCAGCATTGAAAATCACAATTGTTGTCGATCCGCTTCCTGTAGTTTCCGACGAACTTACTATCTCTGACACAAGTGTTTGCGATGGCGAAACAGTAGATGAAGATTTATTAACCGACTTAATCACTTATAATGATACCGAATTTAGTTTGGGATTCTATACAGATGCTGCTTGTGAAACTGAATTTGTAGCTTTCGATGCTGATGTTGAAGAAGAAGATTCACATACGATTTATGTTACAGCAATAAATCTTGTTACCGCTTGTGAATCTGCAACAGCCTTAGAATTAACAATTACTGTAAATATACGTCCGAATCAGCCAGAGCTTGCAGATGATGCGAATACACATATTTGCGATGGCGGAACAATTACAACGGCTTTCTTGACGGATTTAATTGAACCGGTTACAGACGAAAGTTTTGAGTTTTACAAAAATGCTGCTTGTACCGAAGCTTTTGAAGATATTGAAACAGATTATGCTGAGGACCCTTCACATGAAGTTTATGTATTGGCAAAAAACATTGCAAGCGGTTGTAAAACTGACGTTAATGATGTCTTAGCTTTAGTGATTACTGTTGACGAACTTCCCGATGCACCGATAGTTGCTGACGAAGCCGACTTAAGTATTTGCGATGGCGGAACAATTGATGAGACGTTCTTGCTGAATGTAATTGAATATGACGACACAGAAGTTGAGGTACACTTTTATACAAAAGATGCTTTAGATGCTTTTATTCCATTTACAAGCATTGGAACTAACTTCGCTATGAATGAACAGCATACAATTTATGCAACTGCTGTAAATTTAGCAACGAATTGTGAAACATTATTTGTCGATGCATTGGAATTGACCGTCAACGTCAAACCTATTCCTACGGCTCCAGTCCTCAATCCAAGTGCTGTTCTTAGTATTTGCAAAGACGATTCAATCGATTTAATGTCATTGCCTACAAATAAAGTGAATCGTATTTTCTCTTTCTACGAAGTTGATGAATCCGATAACTTAACTTTTGTTGGCGACAACTCGGTAAATGCCACTATCATGGTGTCTCCGTCAGAAACAACAAACTATAGAGTTTTTGTTTCAACAAATGGCTGTTTGAATAACACGGGACTTGATTTTACGATTACTGTTAAAGATATTCCAACAATTGCAAGCATCAGCGTACCTGCTGCAGTTTGTGCCGGCAATCCACTGTCATTGACTACACCAACAGTAAGCGTTAATGGTGGAACAATTTCCAATCAAGGTTGGTTGTTAAATGATGAGATTTACATCAATGCAAATGTAACTTACGCCCAAAACGGACAAACATTAAAATATTTCGCCGTAAACGAATGCGACAGTGTTGTCAGCAATGACGTTGAAATCATTGTTAAAGATATTCCAACAA